>CACXGM010000055.1 GCA_902767075.1 uncultured Lachnospiraceae bacterium | reverse complement strand
GTATGACCTGTAACAACGTATTTGTCCGGAAAATACTGTATATCGTATTCCGCCCTGTCCCAGACCAGTTCCTTTAATGAGTAATCCTCAATGTCTTTAACGGGAGTGTAATTCCCTAATCCCGCGTGTATCAGCAGGTAATCCTTTCCGCCTGCAGAGATTTCTTCATATATGAGAGATTCCTTTAGGTACTCTATTACCTCCTCTCTCTGCTCTGCATCAAGTTCCCTGAATTCCTTTATTGTCGTTTCACTTCCGTTCTGCATCCAGGCGATCAGATTATTTGCGTCTTCTTCGCTCAGTTCATTTACCGATTCTTCCGTTATTTCTTTTTGTAAAAATTTTAAGCACTCCAAAGCCATCAACTCATGATTACCCACCATCATGATCGCATTTGGCATCTCCATAAGCTTTTGCAATACTTTGATGGGATGCGGTCCCCTATCGACCACATCCCCAAGAATATACAGAGTATCCGATTCCTTGAGATCTATCCTCTTAAGCAATTCCAAAAACTTTTCATATTCGCCATGTATGTCCGATATTACATAGGTCGCCATTTAACACCTCGCTATCTGTTTCACACTGCTTAATTATATCATCATTTCTATTTCCGCAGAGAGATTTGTCTTGATTTGACAGAAAAAGAGTTGCTATAAATACCAGACAGAGATCAAGGTATCTACCATAAAGTAATGACTGCAATGATTATATGCTATTCGAAGTTCCGTGCCATGTTCATTCACATCTGAAAGGATCGAACTTACTTCCTCCAGGGAGATCTTCCCGTCAAAGAAAATTATTGCCGAAGATTTCGCCATTTTAACCAACTCCTCAATTCTCCTCGCAGCGTCATATATAATATTGCCTTTGTCACATTTAAAGCAAACGTACCGCGTATTATCCAATACATCTTCTAAATCCTTCTGAAATAAAGGAATTGATGTATCGGTACTGATCGCACACATTCTAAAAAGCTCATCCAGGCACGTTGCTCTCGATTTGAGTGGAACAAATATCTTGTATCGGGAGCTTTCGGAGAACCACACATCCACCATGTTGTCCTTTGTCAGATCAACCTTGGGATAATGCTCTTCCTGTTTTGTACCATTTTCCGATGTATTCACATTGATCATATTGCCACCCCCCGCGCTCTTGATCTTCCGCTATCTGCTACGAACCCTATTACCTTAGTATTCTTTTGCTCGGTAGAACTCTTTTTAAGTCTGCGGATTCCATCGTTTACAATGTCTTCTGTTATGTTCATCTCTTTACTCTTGATCTTAAGTTCCTCTCTTGTAAGACTCTTGCTCAGGATCATGTACTCTACAAGCTTTCTGACGGCTCTGGCATTTCCAAAATTAGCCCTCTTTCTCTCAGATGAATAGTAGGCTTCAAGATCGCTCTTTCCGCCGGTCAATGTGTACCCCTTTTGTTTCAACATATACTCAGTTATTCCAACCAGTTCCTCTACAGAATAATCTTCAAATCTGACTATTCTACTGATACGTGATACAAGGCCGTCATCAAGCATGAGGAAATCCTCCACCTTGCTTTCATACATAGCAAATACCACGGTCACATCAGGACACTCCTCCATATACCGCACAAACTCTTTCACGGCTTCTCCCACAAAACCTCCGTGTTCTTTGTCCTTCTGTAACAAAAAATCGGCCTCATCAACAAACAGAATACCACCTCTGGCTCTGTTAAAAGCATCCCTCACCTTTGGTGCGGTATGGCCTAAATATTTTCCGATCAGATCGCTTCTGGTTAATGATAAAAATTTCGGTTCCGTAACTCCGGTCTCAGCAAATATGTCTGCCATAATTTTAGCGCCGGTAGTTTTGCCGCTTCCGGGATTTCCGACAAATATCATGTTTTTGTGTGTCATCAGTTTCGGATTAATGCTTTCCTCTCTAATGAGAGCGGCATAGTCACGTGCAACTTCCTTGAGCTGCTTAAGTCCTATCATCTCTGACAGCTTCTTTGTCGGAGAAGACTCTCGCTCCCCGTAATCCTCAAACATTTTGGATAGATTAAAACCGTTTTTCTCGGCTCCTTTGTCAAGAAAATATCCCACCCACTCTTCATTAAACTCGGATCCCAGGTGCCGTCTCATGCAGATCAGGGCCTTTCTTAACTCGTTTTCATCGGTAAACTTTATCTTCTCACCGTCAAGCAAACTCTTACAAACCCTTACATAATACTCGAAATCTCTCTTTGGAAGCTCAAAAAGCTTATTTTTATCCGGATCCAAGCGTACCAGTCTCTGTATGACCGGAGCATTCTTGAGTTTTTCGGGAATGCACACCACCCTTAATTCTCCCGGGCAAACACTGACTATATCCATCAGAGCATCTATGGAATCGGAATTATTGATCCCATCAAAATACGAGTATTCCATTTCTTTCATCGAAGCCAGCACCACTTTCAGATGTACGTTATATCCCTCTTCTTTTTCGATCTCATTTAAATGGAAAACCACCGTCTTAACAGGATCCCATCTTTCGTCCCCATCATCCAATTCATTCCATTTAAGGTCATCCTCATATGCTTTCCCATCTCTACCGTAGTGAGCCACAGCAACACGATGAAGTGTACATACCAGACATCCTATTTTCTTTGAAAGCTGAGCATCGTCTGATATCAGGATCACATTTTTCAGTTTTGATACTTCGAGCATTGCCTCCTCAGATACCATCCCATTACTATCCAGTACCATATCATCAATAAACACTGCCCCCGGATCCCTTTCATACTTTCCTTTCTCAAAATCCTCTCCGATCCGCTTCACATACATTTTCTTCCTGATAATAGCTTGTCCGCCAACAATAACATAGTCTGGCTCCTCCGGTATCGTAGTATATGTATTCTCTGCCTTTTTCCTGTATACGTTTTTCATAAATACATCCTTTCCACCCACTCAGGGATATACTTTTCTGCTAATCTTGATCTGTCCGGTAAAACATAGAAACTGGGATAATCGGATGATTTTACGGGGAAGTGTCCCATTCCGTCACTGTAATAGATCAAACATGCCACGTTTCCGTTCTCTCGATTGTATTTTTCTAGTTTCTCAAATACAGGCCTAAAATCAGTCCCGCCACACCCTTTAAAACTATGCTTTTCCTCAAAGAACCTTGCTATCTCATCCTTCTCCAGAAGGATTTCATTCTGAATACGGTCATCGCACTCCAAATACAGAACTTTTTTTACTTCATACTCTGCCAGAAGCCTTTTAAAGAGCTCGCAGGTTTCGCCAAAAAAGACGTCTAATCGATCCTCGCAGCTACCGCTTGTATCAACGGCCACGGCGATGGTATCTATCACCTGCTTTTCCGCATCCTCACTTGGTTCAACCAGTAATACATCATCATAAAGCTCCATTCCGTATGTATAGAGTATCGGATCCGGATAATCATCTATGCTTTCAGTAATACCCTTTTGCCTTAGCAAGGAAAGTATATCCCTGTAATCTGTATGTCTTTCGCCGGGATCCATTACTGACTTTGCTCGAGATAATGACCCATTACCGGGTATATTCTTTCTGCTGTTCTCCTTAGATTTATTCTCAAGCAAGGCTTCAAGCAGATCATCAAAATCACCATCGGTGATTCCACTCTTGCAACTGTATGAATCCTTTACCGAGTCAGCGGCTTCCCCCCACGCGATCTTCTTCCCGTTTTTGCTCCTTAGCAGAGGACTCTTTACCCTTTTAATCTGCCATGCACTGTGGTCATCACTTACAGCTTCTTTTGCACTCTTTATAACTCTTTCCCGAAGTTTTTTGTTCTTCTTTGCTCTGTAATAAAGTTCCATTCCTATGGATTCTTT
>CACXGM010000054.1 GCA_902767075.1 uncultured Lachnospiraceae bacterium | reverse complement strand
GATGGTGGCAAGCATCTCGTGAGCATTGTAGTTTACGAAGCCAAAGCCTGTACCTGTGCTCTCATACTCATTATAGGGCTCAACGGTATCCTTGAGTCCGCCGGTCTGACGGACGATGGGAATGGTACCGTAGTGAAGAGCCATGAGCTGGCTGAGTCCGCAGGGCTCAAAGAGCGAAGGCATTAGGAATGCATCGCAGGCAGCGTATATCTTGTGGGACAGAGCATCGGAATAGTAGATATTAGCCGACACCTTGTTATTGTATTTCCAGTCGAAGTGGCGGAACATATTCTCGTATCTTTCTTCGCCTGTTCCAAGAACCACCAGCTGGATATCGTCCTGACAGAGCTCATCCATGACATATGCGATGAGATCCAGTCCCTTCTGGTCCGTGAGTCTGGAGACGATACCGATCATCATCTTCTTGTCGTCAACAGTGAGTCCCAGTTCTTCCTGAAGGGCGTGCTTATTCTTAACCTTTTCCTTGCGGAAATTGACAGCGTTGTATTTCTTAACGATATGAGGGTCGGTGGCGGGATCGAAATCAGAATAGTCGATTCCGTTCACGATACCTCTCAAGGAATTGGCTCTCGCCCTCAGAAGGGGATCCAGTCCCTCTCCGAAGAACGGAGTCTTTATTTCCTCCGCATAGGTATCGGAAACAGTTGTTATTGCATCTGCAAAAACAATTCCGCCCTTCAGGAGGTTCGCATCCTTATAGGACTCCAGCTTATCGGGTGTGAAATAATACCCCGGAAGCCCTGTGATGCTCTGTACGGTCTTAACATCCCACTTGCCCTGGAACTTCAGGTTGTGGATGGTGATAACGCTCTTGATCCCCCGATAGAACTCACTCTGTGCAAAGCGCTCCTTGAGATATACGGGGATGATACCGGTCTGCCAGTCGTGGCAATGAATGAGATCCGGTCTGAAACCTATAACGGGGAGTGCGGAAAGCACCGCTTTACAGAAATAGGTATATCTCTCTATCTCATATCTGGGGTCGTCGTTATATACCTTGTTTCCGCTCCAGTAAAACTCGTTGTCGATAAAGTAATAATGAACTCCGTCCACCTCGGCTTCAAAAATACCTACATATATATTTTGCCAGTTGAAGTCCATATAGAAATTGGTAACGTACTTAAGTTTGTCCTTCATCTCCTGCTTCATACAGGAATACTTCGGAAGGAACACCCTCACATCAAAGTATTTTTTGTCGATATACTTCGGTAGTGATCCCACAACATCGGCAAGTCCGCCCGTCTTGACAAAGGGTACCCCTTCGGAAGCGACAAAAAGTATTCTCTTCATTAGAAATCCTCCAAAAATGAGTTTTGCTTTCCCCTGCACGCGATTAAGATCCAAATCTTCGCGTACATAATCATAATAGCATAAATTGACATGGATTGGTAGAAAAAAATCAAAGCAGGTGGTAGACTATTGCCTGTAGTAAATCAAAAAAACAGGATATATTTATGGGAAATAATAAGGAAAAGGTTCTGAACAATTTTATAACCCAGGCGGGAATACTGGCCGCCGCGGGTTTTATCAGCAGGATAATCGGTCTGCTCTACACCAGCCCCTTGTCGGGGATAATCGGTGATCTTGGCCTGGGGTACTACTCCTCGGCTTATAACTATTACATGATCATCCTCCTGGTCTCCTCCTACAGCATACCTTCAGCCATATCGAAGGTTATGGCAGGCAAGCTGGGAGCAGGAGAATACAAAAATGCAAACCGCCTCTTCATAGGCGCTCTGCTGTACGTTCTGGTGATAGGAGCCATAGCCTCCTGCTTTTTGTTCTTCGGAGCGGGGCTCTTTGTGGAAGATGAAGCCATACCGGTGCTAAGGACATTTGCTCCCACCATTTTCATCTACGGAATACTCGGAGTTTTGCGAGGATTCTTCCAGGCCGGTAAAAACATGATCCCCACCTCGGTCTCCCAGATTTTCGAGCAGATAGCAAACGCGCTGGTCAGCGTAGGAGCCGCCTACTTCCTCATCCGATTTACCACGGGGCACTCCCTTTTGTGGTTTGAACCTCTGGAAAGCATCGTATCACCCGAAACCTACGAGATCTCCAGGGCCGTCAGGGGTGCCATAGGAAGCGCCCTGGGTACGGGAACCGGAGTGGTGATCGCACTTATTTTTATGCTGATCGCCTACCTGAAGATCCGGCCTTCCTTTATGAAAAAGGTGGCTGAGGATAAACATGAGACCATCGACAGTCCCGGTTCCATCATAAAAATGATAACCCTGATCGTGACGCCTTTTATCCTGAGCACTGCAATGACCAACCTCTCATCCACGGTAAACAATAAGCTCTTCACTTCCTTTTACCCCGTTATGAGAAACCTGGACAATGTTTTGGTCACAAGCCACTGGGGCATATTCTCCGGCAAATCCATGAAGATATCGAATATCCCCATAGCATTCGCCTCGGCAATGGCCTCGGCAATGATCCCTCAGATAGCTCAACTGATCGCCGTCAGGAAAACGGCGGAGGCCAGGGACAAGATAGGGCTGGCGGTGAAAGCCACTATGCTGATATCAATCCCCTGTGCGGTGGGGCTCTTCGTATTTGCGGCCCCGGTAACACTTTTACTGTATCCGAACACTCTGCCCAATATAGACCTGGCCCGGCACTCGCTTATGGCACTGTCCCTCTCCGTTGTATTCTTCGCCCTGAGCACATTAAACAGCTCGGTGCTCCAGGGACTGGGCAAGGTAAACACTCCCATAATCAATGCCGGCATAGCGCTGGTGATACAGACAGTTCTGGGTGTGGTGCTTCTTAAGTTTACAAACCTTGATGTTTTCAGTATTGCAATAACAAGTACCCTGTATTCGGCTATAATCGCCTTCCTGAACCAAATGGCGGTAAGAAAGCATATAGGATATAAACAGGAAATGCTTAAAACCTTCGTCCTGCCCGGGGTGGCTTCCATTATAATGGGGGCTGTAGCCTACGGGGTATACAGACTGATACTTATACCGGTCCACTCAGTGAGAATAGCCGTTATACCCGCCGTAATAATAGCAGTACCCGTTTATTTCACAGCCCTCCTGCTGGTCAGAGCCGTTACCGAAGAAGAATTAAAAGCCTTTCCCAAGGGCACAGCCATAGTGAAGATCGCAAAGAAATTTAAGCTTCTCAGATAAGCAGATCCAGGCAAAATATAAGTATGTGTCGGAAATAAAGCAGCTCAGATTTGTGACTTGACTGTCACACAAATATTTATCAGATTGCAAACACCCCGGATCCGTGTTTTAGATCCGGGGTGTTATTTTACTTCATTACCCGGGATATGATTGACATAAATAGGCCGAATTTATCTTATGTAAATCAGTCTTTGAGGCTGTGAAAAATTATGTAACCCGGTATGACGACGTCGCTGTCACAAAATTCTTAAACCCGTGTCAGTAAATCTGCCCCGAAAAAGAAAATTTTCTTCTCCTCTCTCCTTCTTTTTTCTCAAAAATGATATTACCGTCAAAAAACTGCCTGCGGGTGATGGACCCACAGGCAGCTCTCATAACATATTTTTTAAATTATCTTCGGTTCATTTCAGGAAATGCTCTTTCCGGATCACTCCACAAGCTGCAGGGCGCTTATATCGCTGTCCGTCGCCATGGAATAATTTGTATAATATACCACGAATCCGGGCTTGGCTCCTCCGGGCTTTTTAACCTCTTTTCGCTTTACATAATCCACTTCGATCTTTTCCTGATCCCTGCCCTGGGAATAGTAGGCCGCAAGCTTCGCAGCCTCCTCAAAAGCTCTGTCGGGAACCTCCTCTCCCTGCTTTACCCGCAATACCACGTGGGATCCGGGGATCTTTTTTGCGTGAAACCACCAGTCTCCGCCGTTTGCAAACTTAAATGTGAGCTCATCATTCTGGAAATTGTTCTTGCCGACGTAAATATCATACCCGTCGGATGAGATATAATGAAAGGGCTTGCTCGTAACCTTTTCCTTTTTCCCTTTTCCGCCGGTTTTTCTGATATATCCGCTCTCAGCCAGCTCCTGCCTGATCTGTATCAGATCCTCCTCTCCCAAAGCTATATCAAGGGATGTCTGTATGGATCTGAGATGCTCTATATCGGCCTCCACGTCCTTAATAAGGCTGCTCAGTGCTTCATACGTCCTCTTCTGTTTACCGTATTTGTCAAAGTATCTCTGAGCGTTCTCCGTAGCCGTCAGCTGTTCGTCAAGGGGAATGGTAAGCTTTTCCCCGCTGTAATAGTTGTCCACCTGAGCAGACCTGCTTCCGGGAGCGATCTGGTAGGCATAGGCCGTCAGGAGTTCTCCATAGATCCTGTATTTATCCCGTCCTTCCGTGTCCTTCAGCTGCTTGATCTGAAGATCATACTTCTTTGAATTTCTCTCCAGTGCAACCTGAACAAGATGTCTTAAGTCAGCGGATCTCTGCCTTATCCTGACCGTAATATTCTTCTCTCTGTAAAACTTTTCCAGTAAAGCAGAGACAGAATCCATATGGTCAAGCCTCGTATCCGCCGTATTGTACATGGTAAGCTCCATAGCGGCAAATTCCAGGGGCTTTCCCCCTTTATATGCTATGCAGGGCTTAAATCTTCCTCCGGCTATATCATCTGCCAGTTTCATAAGTCTCGCCGCCATTTTTTCCTTATCTGCATCCTCAAGGTCATTTAAAGGCCTGTCAGCATCGATTCCGGCCTCATAGCATATCTCATTGGCCATAACGGGAGAAACTCCCTTAAATCCGCCGTAAACAGCCTTATAAGCGGGATCCGTTTTTGACATGGGCTCCAATATCTTTTTGGGATCATCTGCGGCTTCTTTCGATTCCTCAAGAAGTTCAGCCTTATCCTGGGTCTGAGGAAAAACATATTCCTTACCCGGCAGGACTTCACGCAGGCTGCTGACCGCAAAAGATACCCTTTTAATGCTGTCTATGATGCGGTTATCCGAATCCGTGAAAATGATATTACTATGCTTTCCCATAAGTTCAAAGATAAGCTTCTTTCGGCAGATATCTCCCATCTCATCCAAATGCTCAACCTCTATAAAGAGGTTCCTCTCAAGTCCCGGCTGAGAAACGGAGACGATCCTGCCCCCCTGGATATGCTTTCTTAAAAGCATACAAAAATTAGGAGCCGTGATGGGCCCCTGTTTATTGTTCTCTGTAAGATATATAAGGGGAAGGGAAGCATCCGCAGATATAAGAAGCTTCACATTTCCTGAAGATGTATGGATCGTAATGATCAGCTCATCCTCCTCGGGCTGAGCGATCTTACTTATCCTGCCCTCCACTATTGTCTTTTTCAGTTCGTCGGCAACTGCCGCCATTGTAATTCCATCAAATGCCATTTTGTGCCTTACTTGTTCTAAATAATATCTGTTATATTTTTCTCAAACTGCTCTACTCTCGCCGCAAATTCGGTATAGAAGTCCGTGTTTTCCCCATAGCTTTCCCCATAGAAAACCTGTATAAGCCCCATTAGCAGGCTTTTTTGTCTGCTCTCGTCATCAAGCTGTACCACCAGCTCTCCCACGCGCCTGATCAAACCGTGCCAGGCCAGGATATATTCACGGTTTTTTTCATATTCCGGAGTGTCGATCCACTTTTTTACCTTTACCTTTGAACAGCTTTTCGGGCACTGTCCAAACTGTAAAATATATGAATAACTACCGTTTTCATATAGCCTGCCCAAGGGGAAAAGCCTGCAAAAATCAGGTCTGCTGTCATGTATGGTACATCTTTTCTCCCCCGACAAAAACACACATCCCTTTTCATTTGAGGCAACCGAAGGGAGTATCACACCGTCATGCATATTCAGTTTTATACAGCCGTCTAAGAGCTCCTCAAAGCTCTTGTTCAGCTTCTTTTCAATCCTGAAAATATCAAGAGGGCCAAGGATGATCGTATCCGTCATGGTCTCGCAGCACTTTGAGCAGTTTTTGCAGCCGCCCGAATCCGCTCTGACCATATCGTTCAGACCATACCTTCGCCCATCCCATATCTCGTCAAGTGATTCCTGTCTAAGCATTTAAATTCACACTAACTGTTAAAGGGTTTCCTCTCCCTGTTATACTTCCTGATCTCGTCTATCAGTTCATCCGGAAGCTTCTGAATAACATCAAAAGCAGGCCGTGCAGTGTAGTATCCCTGGATCAGATCAACGCCGAAATCTATGACTGTCTTCAGTTCCTCAGAGGTCTCAACGCCTTCCGCCAGCACCTTGATATGCGCATCGGAAGCAAATTCGATCAGATTCTTAACAAATAACTGCTTGTTCTTATCCGTATGAATATTACTGATCAGATACCGGTCAACCTTAACCACCTGTGGCTTGTACTCAAGGAGGTTGACGATATTCGAGTGTCCCATGCCATAGTCATCTACCGCAATATCATTGGTATATTCGCTGCTTGAAATATGTCTGATGGCATCGATCTCCTCGGGGCTGACGGTCTGTGACTCCGTGATCTCCGTTGTGATCATATCCAGGATCTCCCCGTATTCTGTCCTGAAATTGCGCACTTCCACGTCCGTGAGGAAATGTCCGGGGATGGTATTTATAAATACTCGCTTACCCTCAAAATCAGCCCGCTGACTTCTGATGCGGTTAAAGATATGATTGAAGGTTGTTCGCTCAAGATCGGCATATTTGTCAAACATCTCCGCCGCCTCAAGCACTTCAAGTGGATTCATTCCCACGGATTCATCCGTTCTCATCAGTGCCTCATATGCGTAGATATCGCCATTCGTGGCATCTATGATGGGTTGGAAATGGTAGACGAACTTATCGTTCAATATCAGATCCACAACCTTATGCCTGTATAACTGTACTGCCGCTCCGTCTTCGGTATCGACATATACATTCTTTGTCTTCTTATGAAGAGCCGCCCTGTTACGATAAAGAGTGGCAACAGCCGCATTGAGGTATCCGTCCAGACTATCTCTGTCCAAAAGTTCGTCGGATACGTAGCCGCAACCAACCTCCAGCATTCCCCACTTTTCGCTTTCCCGCTTTTTTGATTCCAGTGCAGTGAAGAAGGTATTGATGGTCACTTCTATCTCATTGGAGGAATTGTGTTCCTCCTCAAATACATATGCCACCGCAAAGCTGTCGGAAGAGATACGGGCTATCATCATATTCTCGGGATTCATGTCAGCCAGAAGGCCCGCAACGTACTTAAGACATTCCTCCATGAAATCAGCCCCGTATGTATTCAGGATCTCCTGATAGGTGATAATAGCATATACTCCTATGAGCATATAGGACTTCTGTGCGATCTCATCACCGATGTAGTTTTTGTACCAACGGCTGGCTCCGTCAATATTAAGCATTCCCGTCAGGGGATCGATATAACGGCTTCTGTTGATCTTTTCCGCAAGATAAAGCTGTCTCTCACCGCTGATAGCAAGTGAAAAGCCTCTGTCCAGGGTAACGGCGAATCGGTTCAGTCTGCCGCCCTCATTAAAGGGGTCCCCCGAAAGCTCCGTGGCCAGTCCGAAGACCACCTTGTGCATGGATATAGCCGACACAAAGGCCACCTTGTCCTCCGTGCAGGATTCCACAGCCTCCTCCAGGCAATTTACCAGATCGCGCTCTTCCTTGAGGACAACGCCCTCATTATCGTATCTATATGACAGGAGTCTGTCGGGCAGATGTCTGCTCTCTCCTCCGTCACTGAATTTCCAATATGCTTCAGGCCTCACATATATCCTGCGATCATTTCCCAAAAGCTTTGGCAGGATATTCTTAAACCCTTCAAGATCCTGCTGTGTCATCATGGAATCCATCCATGCATTGCAGGCTTCTTCATCCGCCTCGTCAAATCTGAATCTGCGGAATATTTCAAGGGAGCCGGTCTCGGTATCGATACCGCTGCTGACAAAGCCTGCCGACTCCGCAAAGATCGGTTCATAGCTGTATTTGTAAAGCGTCCGGCTCTCACCCTTTAATGCTTTGCTGATAACATCCACTGTCAGGTTCGCAAGATTATCCATGCTCTCGGAGCAGGTAGTCAGTCTGGGGCGCGAATAATTTGCGCTCTCCAGGCCGTCAAACCCTACGACCACACTGTCCTCAGGCACCTTGAAGCCATGTTTTTCCAGTCTTTCTATAACAGCCAGTGCCATGATATCATTTGCGCAAAAGATGGCCCGGGGCGGCTTCTTGCCTCCCGCCACAAGGGAATCGATTATCTTGTAGGTGGGAAGCTCATAATACTCACCAAAGCCTATCCTGGTGTCGTCAAAATAGATACCCTTTTGTGCCATGAGATTCCTAAACAGTTCTATGCGCCTTTTGGAATCCACTCCGGAATTTCGCCTTCCGCCGATGTAATATACATCCGATACATCATTATGATCTATTACTTCACTGATAAGTTTCTCGTAGGCAGGCTCAAATTCGCCCAGTAATGATATACACCCCGAGGCTGCGTCTCTGGCCATGATAACAGGGATTCCTGCCTCTCCGGCTCTCTCGATGATCCTTCTTTTGATCTCTTTATCGTAGATCGTGTCATGAAGGATCACAACGGCGCAAAGCTTGTCAAAGGGTATGGTGTCAAATACGTATCCGGCACCCGATTCATCCATCTCGTCAAAGTCATAGACGCTCTGAAATACGCACAACCGATAGCCGGACTTTTTTGCGGAAGCCAAAAGGCTTCCCAGAAAAGTCCGGCACATCTCACCTTGTACTCTTGTGACACAAACGCCGATAATGTTTTTCATAAAAGTATTATTTCTTAAGGACTCCGGTAGTAGGATCAAAGAAATACTCTACTCCGTCTATAACGGTTTCACCTTTTACCATAGCTCCGGTCTTGTTATCATAATAGTATGTGTTTCCAACCTGGTCGGGATACAGTTCAGAGAGCACATCACCCTCGATGGTGAACCAACCCTTTACCATTTTTCCGTTTTCATCATAACGGATCCACTTGCCCATATTACCCTGCATGCTGCCATAGATGAAATCCCAAACATTGTTATCGGATTCGTAAGAGATCCTTCTCTTATCATCATCAGACCAATCCTTATCCTCCTGGTATACATAGGGTACGAATACTTCTTTGTTCTTAGCGATAGCTCCGTTTGCATCGGCATCAAGCCAATACCATGAGTCTGAAGCGGGATCATAGATCTCACGTCCGCGAACAGTTCCGTCAAACACTACAGCCTTAGGGTCATCTACGGTTCCCTGTCTGACACCATTCTCGTACCAATACTGCTTTCCTCCGCTTTCATACCAAACGAGGTTTGCATCTTTTCCGGGTCCGTCGTCCATAACAGCTATTGCATAATTCGAGAAACTGGTTGTTTCGAAGGCTATAACATCTAATTCCTCCAAATATTCAGTTTCCAGAATCTCATAGGAACCGATCTCTTTTTCGTGGATTATTTCTACTTTCTTGTCTGAAAGGTCTTCCTCAAGAGCAAGATATATGGTTGCAGGATTGCTCAGGGTTCTGACGGGAGTATCCCAGCTTGAAGCAGCAGATCCCTTGTATACGGTATTGTAAAGTGAGATGTCAATGACATCGGTTACTTCAAAACCATCTTCAGCAGCATCCTCAAACAGTTCTCTCTGTCCGTCAGCAAGGATAGCATCCTCTACCTCAAGCTTTGCTGTTCCCATAGTCATTGAAGGCTCGCTGCCGGAAAGCTCGACGCCTGCATCCGTTACTTCATGTGCTCCATCGGTTCTGGCTTCATTTCCAACCTGTAACACATCCGCACTTAAGTGGAAATTTGCATATCCTATGGTAAATGTAAATACAGCCACATCTGTTCCTGCTGAAACAGAGGCATTATTTGCATTTTCAATGGGTTGTCCGTTAACCTTAAATGCCGTAACCTGATATCCAAACTCAGGTGCAATCTTCATGGTAACCTGGGTTCCGGCAGGAAGCACCATTTCACCGTTTCCGTTTGCATCTACACCGTATGTAATATATTTTGCAGTCTTCTGTGCCTTGGGAAGTCTGGAATCAGCTAAAAGTGTAGCCTCATCAAATGAACGTCCGCCCTCAACATCTGCAGGGTATTTAGCGCTGATAAGGGTGAGCTCAGCATTGGGAATGTAATCATCGCTGCCTTCCTGGCTGGGAGTGCTTCTCCAAAGGAAGTTACCGATATAGCAGTCACCCATATTAACGGGTCTCAAATCGATATTGATGTCGAGAACCTTGTCTGAGTTAATAGTTGAGTTTCTAAGTTCAACATTGGGAATAGTAAAATAAACTGACTGATTC
>CACXGM010000053.1 GCA_902767075.1 uncultured Lachnospiraceae bacterium | reverse complement strand
TTAAAGGCTATGGGCGTAAACCGCATTTTAAGCGTTTCCTTTGGTGCCGATATCACCACATGGGGTTATTTGAATTACATAACAAAATATAATTTCTATGGCGGCATCTCCCAGCCCTGCCCCGCTCTTGTTGCCTATATCGAGCGCTATATCCCGGAGCTTATCCCCAAGCTTTTCCCCGTTCAGAGTCCACTGATGTGTGCTGCAATATATGCCAGAAAAGTACTGGGGATCACAGATAAACTTGCCTTTATAAGTCCCTGCATTGCAAAAAAAATGGAAATAGACGATCCGCACAACGAAGGACTGGTACAATATAATGTTACCTTTGAGCATCTTATAAAATATGCTGACAGAAACGAAATTGAAGGTTACAAGGCAAAAAGCGAGATCGAATATGGACTTGGATCCTTCTATCCCACTCCCGGAGGTCTGGCTGAAAACGTAAAATGGTTTCTCGGAGATGATATATTTATCCGTCAGGTTGAGGGAGAAAAACATTTATATGAATGGCTTCATCAAAATACCGACAGGATAAAGAACGACAAGACTCCATTTTTGTTTATAGACGCATTAAATTGTGAAAAAGGATGCATCTGCGGAACAGCCGTCGATAACGAAAAATCAAAGACAGATGATGCTTTATATGAGCTTTTAAACATCAGGGAAAGATCAAAAAAGAATTCCCTGGAAAGCCCATGGGGGAAAGATCTTGCTCCTGCACAAAGACTTGAAAAATACAATAAACAGTTTGAGGATCTTGTTCTGGAGGATTTCCTTCGGGGATATACCGACAGGTCTGAATCCTGTGCCTATTTGATCCCTTCAGAGAATGAATTAAATGAGATCTTCCTGAGTATGAACAAAGATACTGAGGAATCAAGACATATAGACTGTACTTGCTGCGGATATGAAAACTGCCGTCAGATGGCCACCGCTATTTATAACGGCTTTAACCACAAAGAAAACTGTATCCATTATGAGAAAATGATGGTTAAGGAGCTGGCTACGGAAAAGGCTCTTGCCGAAGCCGCTGCGAAGGCAAAAGGATCATTTCTTGCAAATATGAGCCATGAGATCCGTACCCCCATTAATGCGATCCTGGGTATGGATGAATTGATCTTACGTGAATCCGGTGAAGAAAGCATTAAAGAATATGCTTCCAATATCAGAAGATCCGGTGATCTTCTCCTTTCACTGATCAATAATATATTGGACTTTTCAAAAATAGAAGCAGGTAAGCTTGAGCTTATCCCTGTTGATTATGATATTGCCATGCTCATTCAGGATACGGATAATATGATCCGCTCCAGGATGGAATTAAAAGGACTTAAATTTAATATACACGCAGATGAAAACATCCCAAGATTCCTTTTTGGCGACCAGATGAGGATCGAACAGTGTATCATCAATATCCTCACCAATTCCCTTAAATATACGGAAAAAGGCAGTGTTGATTTTAAGATAGAACTGGATTCAAAAAGCTCCGATTCAGCCCGTATAAGATTCAGATGTATCGATACAGGTATAGGCATAAAAGAGGATGATATAAAAAATCTCTTCTCTGCTTTTGAACGCATTGAAGAAAGCAGAAACAGAAAAATCGAAGGAACAGGTCTTGGAATGAACATCGTTCAGAGTCTCCTGTCCCTGATGAACAGTCATCTTGAAGTAAACAGCGTATATGGACAGGGTTCAGAGTTTTCATTCACTGTGGATCAGGTTATAAGAAAGGATCTGCCCCTCGGAAAATATGATGAGCTGGAGAAGATCAACAGTAATCAGGATATATCTAAAAACAATTTATATATCGCACCCGATGCCAGAGTTCTGATAGTTGATGATGCAGCCATGAATCTCATTGTGGCAAAGGGCTTTTTAAAGAGAACCCTTGTCAAAGTCGATACCGCGGAAAGTGCCCGGGACGCTTTAGAACTACTGGCCGAAAATGAATATGACGTACTTTTCTACGATCATATGATGCCCGAAACAGACGGTATTGAACTTCTGAAACTGACCAGACAGCTTAAAGATAATCCAAATCAGAATAAGCCCTGTATCGTTCTTACCGCAAATGCCATCAAAGGTGTGCGCGAAGAATATATAAATACGGGATTTGATGATTATATGAGTAAGCCTTTGGAAGGTCATAAATTTGAAGCCCTTTTAAGAAGCTATCTGCCCTCTGATAAGGTAAAGGATGTTGATCAGAGTAATGAAGAACAGGATAAAACCGATCTGTCCGATCTTCCCGAAAAGTATAAAAACTTAACAGGTATAGCTTTAGAAACAGGTATAAAGAACTGCGGTTCCGTAAAAGATTTTGAATCTCTTCTTCAGATCTTTTACAGTTCACTGGATCAAAAGAAAAATGAATTGGATAAGTTTTTTGTACAAGGCGATTATAATGATTACACCATAAAGGTCCATGCTTTAAAAAGCTCAGCCAGACTGATAGGCGCAATATCCTTTGCAGATGACGCGCAAAATCTTGAATATGCGGGAAAAGCCGGTGATATCGAATACATAAAGGCAAATCACTCTTCTTTTATGTATAAATGTGAAAGCTTAAAGGAAATCCTTTCCCCTCTATATGAGGAGTCGGAATGTGATGAAAAGACCGAGGCGGATGAAAGCTTTATCAAAGAATCCTTTGACAGGATAAAGGATGCCGCAGAATCCATGGATACAGATACTCTCGAAGAGATCATAGATCAGCTTAAAAACTACAAGTTGTCAGGTAACCACAAAGACATATTTGACAGCATCCTTGAATGTTTTGATATGTTTGATTATGACGGTATAGTTGAGAAACTGTCTTAAAAACTAAATGATGTTCATTATTATACCGTAAACCACAAAGGGGACAGAAAACAGCAATGCAAACTTGTTTTTCTGAAATACCTTCACGGAAAGTATCGTCAAAGTAAAAGCAAGTGCCAGATATAACATAAAAAAAGTTCTGATTCCCGACACCCAGACCGTCGGAGAAAATCCCATGGCTATTCTTGACATAAATCCGGTTCCCAGGACCAGGATCACTGTTCCGAGAATAGCCTTTTCTTTGTTCAGTATCACGGCTAAGACAATCATGGTACAAAGGATCTGAAGCAGAAACAGAATATCCGGCCAAAGGCTTGTGAAATCGGCAAAGCTTGGATCTGTTCCCGTACTGATAAAGGGTTCAGCCGCATTAAACTCGAAGGGAGGTATCTTCAGATTATCAAATCTGACAATGAGAAATACGATATTAATCACAACCGGTACCGCACCTATTATCTTCCCAATACTGCTATTTATGCAGATTACAGCTGCAAGGAAAATAAATCCCCAGAAAAGTAATCCGAAGGGATCAAGAGGCCTGTTGAAATTCTGCATTGTAGATGAGAATCCAAGTTCTATTTTGTTTAATAATGTCAGATTCTCAAATCCGGGAAACCAGGTGGCAGTCTCCTGCGCCAGTCTAAGATCGTTTCCGGGGCAAAAAAAGACATTTAAGAATCCCAGAATATCAATTAACAGCAGAACAAAAAAGAAGCCATTTACTCTTTTATATTTTTTCAAATATCTAAACAGATTAAAAAGAATAAATACTAAAACTACCGGGCATGAAATTTCCTGGCATACACAGAAAACACACGCAATAATACAGATCAGTGATTCAAGGATACTTAACCTGTCCTTTACCACAAGCTTATTCATCAGATATATACACAGAATAAGCGCTGAAGCTGTCCATACATAATTAACGGTAGTGGATACCCAACCCGCACCGTAAAACATTTCCTTACGAAAAGAATATAAAGAGAATACAAAGAATAGATGGACAAAAAAGGATAACTTTTTGCCATAGAGATTTTCAACCAAGCGCGATAATAAGAATACGCCCCCGGCATAGACAAAGGAAGTCAGTATCTTCCAAAGAAGTATATGCTTCACCAGAAAATACTCCAGTGCTTCGATCAGAACACGCGAGGACCAAAGAAGGTATCTTTCCTGAATATACCGGCTAAAAGGAATGGATGAAGCTTTCCCCGCAAACCACAGATCATCTCCCACCATTCCCGCTTTGGCGATGGTAAATACAGCATATACAGACACCATCAGGGCAATATATATTATTAGATCATAATGTTTTCTGACTCGGTCTTTCATATTTCTCCGATATAATAAAAGCCCTTGCACTCCTTCAGACGAACATCTACAAATTTACCGATCATTGATTCGTCTCCGGGGAAGTGCACGATCATATTATTTGAAAGCCTGCCTGTTACAAGGGAAGAATCGTTTTCATTAACCTCTTCAACAAGTGCTTCCATCACTCTTCCTTCAAATCTTGCGCTCTGCTTTTTAGCATATTTTTGAACTTCCGCAAGCACTCTGTCAAACTGAATATGACTCTCTTCTTCAGGTACCTGGTCAGCCATGGATGCCGCAGGAGTCCCTGTTCTCTTGGAATAGATAAAAGTAAAGGCATTATCATATTCAACCTGTCTGATCACATCGATGGTCTCATCAACATCCTCTTTGGTCTCACCGGGAAAGCCGATAATAATATCCGTGGTGATGGAAACATCGGGTATCTCTTCCCTTATCTTCTTTGCCAGAGCAAGGTATTTTTCTTTGTCATAGCAGCGGTTCATGGCTTTAAGGATCCTTGAAGAACCCGACTGAAGGGGCAGATGAATATGTCTGCAGATCTTCTTTGAATCCCTGATAGTCTCTATGAGTTCATCCGAAAGATCCTTTGGATGAGAAGTCATAAAACGGATCCGCCTGATGCCTTCTATCTTTTCGATCTCTCTTAAAAGCTCGGGGAAGGAAATAGGATTCTCAAGACCCCTTCCGTAGGAATTAACATTTTGCCCAAGGAGCATGACTTCCACAACTCCTTCCGACGCAAGTCTCTCACACTCTCTTATTATCTCTTTGGGATCACGGCTTCTCTCACGTCCGCGCACATAGGGCACAATACAATATGTGCAGAAATTATTACACCCAAACATTATATTTACGCCGGATTTAAAAGGATACTTTCTGGCCACAGGAAGGTTTTCTTCGATCTGGTCCGGTTCATTCCAGATATCAATTATCTGTCCGTCCTGTTCCAGACAGTTAACCAGATACTCCGGGAATTTATAAAGATTATGTGTACCGAAGATCAGATCCACAAATCTGTAACTTTTACGGATCTTTTCGATAACCGATGGTTCCTGCATCATACATCCGCACAAAGCAATCTTCATGTGGGGATTTTTCTTTTTGTATCCACCGCATACACCGAGACGGCCGTATACACGCTGATTGGCATTATCTCTCACAGTGCAGGTATTGTAAATTACAAAATCGGCCGATTCCTCTGAAATAATAGAAAAGCCTGCCTGTATCAAAATACCGGTAAGCTTTTCGGAATCACGAGCATTCATCTGACAGCCGAAGGTGATAACAGCCGCAGTTGGAACCCGTCCGAGCTTTTCTGATAATTCACGAACGAGTTCACCTGCTCTTTTTATAGCCTCATCATTTGATGAATAAGTCATTTATCTGATGTCTCCCATAAAGAATAAAGCAATAAGGCTGGGGCCTGTATGTCCGCCTATAACAGGACTTAAATTGTTGATCATAATGTTCTCAAAGCCGAAGCGCTCCTTGATCATATCTGCAAGAAGCTGTGCATCTTCAATGCAGTCACCGTGATTAATCATGATCATCTCTTTATTGACATCACGATGGCTTCCCATCTTCTCTTCCATCATCTCGCAAAGACCGTTAAGTGCCTTTTTACGTCCGCGGACCTTGTTTACGGAGATAAGCTTGCCTTCGTAGTTTACATGAAGAAGGGGCTTGATGGATGCAAGGGTGCCGATCAGAGCGCTGGTCTTGCTGACTCTTCC
>CACXGM010000052.1 GCA_902767075.1 uncultured Lachnospiraceae bacterium | reverse complement strand
GATCAGAATACTCCGAAGATTGCCATGAAGGTTCCGGCGGCAACAGCGGTGCCGATAACGCCGGCTACGTTGGGTCCCATAGCGTGCATGAGAAGGAAGTTGGTGGGATCTGCTTCCGCGCCGACTTTCTGCGATACACGGGCTGCCATGGGAACTGCGGATACACCTGCGGATCCGATAAGAGGATTGACCTTGCCCTTGGTGGCAACGCACATGATCTTACCGAATATGACTCCGGCAGCTGTACCGAAGGCGAACGCAACGAGTCCGAGTCCAACGATCTTTAAGGTGCTGACGTTAAGGAAGGACTCAGCACTGGTGGTAGCACCAACGGAAGTACCGAGAAGGATAACAACGATGTACATAAGTGCATTTGATGCGGTCTCGGTAAGCTGTCTTACAACACCTGACTCCTTGAAGAGGTTACCTAACATAAGCATACCTACAAGGGGTGCTGTGGTAGGAAGGATAAGGCAGACAACGATGGTGATGATAACGGGGAAGAGGATCTTCTCCAGCTTTGATACGGGACGAAGCTGACCCATCTTGATCTCACGCTCTTTCTTGGTGGTGAGAAGCTTCATGATGGGGGGCTGGATAATGGGTACCAGTGACATATAGGAATATGCCGCAACGGCTATAGGTCCCAAAAGTGCGGTCTGGCCCAGCTTTCCTGCAAGGAAAATGGATGTAGGGCCGTCTGCTCCGCCGATGATGGAAACTGCAGCAGCAGCCTTGTCGTTAAAGCCAAGTGCGATAGCTCCGAAATATGCTGCGAAGATACCGAACTGAGCAGCAGCTCCCAAGAGGAAGCTCTTGGGGTTTGCGATGAGAGGACCGAAGTCGGTCTGCGCTCCTACTCCCAGGAAAATGAGCGAGGGAAGTATCGCAAGTTCGTCCAGCTTATAGAAATAGTAAAGGAGTCCGCCCTGTCCGTTAGCTGCAACCTCTGCACTGCGGATGATATCGGGGTAAATATTTACCAGCAGCATACCAAACGCAATAGGCACAAGCAGGAGGGGCTCAAACTCGTGGCGAATTGCCAGATAAAGGAAAAAGCAGGCAACCAGGATCATCAGGTAGTTTCCCCATGTGAGGTTGAAAAATGCTGTCTGATGAAGCAGATTGCTCAGCGTATTAGCTACGTAAGCCATAGGTTACCTCCAAAATTAGTTAAGAGTAGCAAGGCATGCTCCTGCCTCGATAGCGTCTCCTACTGCAACATCAATACTTGCAACTGTTCCGTCCTGAGGAGCAACAACAGGGATCTCCATCTTCATTGCTTCGATGATAACAACTGCATCACCCTTCTTTACAGCATCTCCAACCTTCTTCTCAAGCTTGAAGACCTTACCTGCTGCGCCGGCCTCAACCTTAATTGAACCTGCGCCTGCAGCTGCCTTGGGAGCCGCTGCGGGAGCTGCCTTGGGTGCAGCCTTGGGAGCTGCGGGTGCCTTTGCTGCTACGGGTGCGCCGCTTCCTGCGCCCTCTTCTACTACTACGTCATATACATTTCCGTTCACGGTAATGGTATAGTTTTTCATTTAAAAATCCTCCATAAAATATTATCTTCTTCTGCGAATTGAACGGACAATGTATCCGTCTGTGCTGCCGCTACCCTCGTATGCTGCGATCGCTGCTGCGATAACTGCCACGAGTTCGGTATCATCCGCCTCATTGTTTGCTTCGTTTGCGATTATCTGGTCTATGGCATTGTCGATACCGGCAACGGCCGCCTTGTTCTCCGCTTCCTTCTGGGCCTTTTTCTCTGCGGATGCCTTCTGGATCTTCGGAATGATTCCAAAGAGACTGATAAGCAGGCTGATAAGGATCAGAACTATGAATACGGTTCCCATTCCCAGCAGTGTGTTAAGTCCTGCTTTTCCCATCTTCTGAGACATGGAATAGTTCTCGGTAAGTGAAGCGGACTCCAGTTTAAGGAACATATCGTTGCTTAAGATGATCTCGGCATTTGCCTTGCCATTCTCGCATTCAACGGGAACGCTGACAACTATCTGCTGACCGTCGATGTAAGAATCGATCTCTCCCACAACTATGCTGCCGTCTACGTTTTTCTTCATTTTACCGATAGATTCGGCAGCTGACATAAAGCTCTGGCGGGCGTTGTAAAATCCGTAGCCGTCAGCCTGTATTCCGAGGATCTCAAGAGCAGCCTCCTCGACCTCATCCATGGTATATTCATCCCAGGGAATGACGCCATTATCTGCCTCGTATGCATCAAACACACCGTCTGAAAAATATCCGAGACGGGGAAGGATGTCATTGACCGCTCTGGACTCAGCCTTAGCAAGTTTCTGTGATTCGTAAACCGTAGTATCTTCCTTGCCTGAGCAAGCAGACAGTCCGAAAACACAGAGGGCAGCCGCCATAAAGACTATAAACTTCTTCATGTTTCGTCCACCTTTCTTAAATTGTTACATGCTTTTTATCGTATGAGATCTCCTGCTTTGAAAGAAGCATCTCGAAAGCTCCGATAACATATTTTCTGGTATCAGCGGGCTCGATGATCTGGTCTACATAGCCTCTTCTTGCCGCGCTTGACGCTGCAAGTGTAAGTTCCTCGTATTCCTTTGCCTTTGCATCGATAACATCGCTTCCCTGACCTTCATACATGATCTTTGCGGCAAGCTTGCTGTCCATGGTACCGATCTGAGCACAGGGCCAGGCAATGGTGATATCAGCGCCAATGGCCTTGGAGTTCATAACATTTGCTGCAGTTCCGAAAGCCTTGCCCACGATAACATTTACCTTGGGAACGGAAGCGGATGCAAATGCGGCGGTAAGCTTGGCTGCTGCTCTTGCGATGGTCTTTTCGGAAGCAACGGTAGCCTCATATCCGGTTACGTTTGTAAGTGAAAGTACGGGAATCTCAAAAGCGTCACAGAATTTGATGAATTCTTCTGCTTTGTAGCATCCTGCTGTGGTGAGAACAGTGCCGAACTTCTCCCCTTCCATATCGCCGTCGGGAAGGATCTCGCTTCTGTTTGCCACGCAACCAACGGTTACTCCGTCAAGACGGATAAATCCGGTAACCATCTCGGATGCGAATGCGCTCTTGATCTCAAAGAAATCATTGTCGTCCGCAATAACCTTAAGTGCTTCTGCGGTATCTCCGGCAAATCCCTCGAGATTGTCGAAAGTACGATTAAGGTCATCTGTGCACTCAACATCATTAACGTCATAATTGTTGGCAGGGAGGAAATCAACCAGTGCTCTGATCTTTGAATAAAGATCTTCCTCGTCGTCAACAACGTCCACAAGACCTGCCTCTACGGACTGGAAGTCTGCCGAAGCGGTATTGTTCTTCTGCTCGGTATTGCCGTCAAGGGCATTGGGAGAATTAACAAAAAGCTTTGCATTATCCTTGAGCATGAAGGTAAAGTCGGTAAGTGAAGGGAACAGAGCCAGTCCGCCGCCGCACTTTCCGACAATGGCAGTGATCTGAGGGATCACGCCGGAGGCTGCTACCTGCTTTGCGTACACCTCGCCGAATGCGTTGAGGGCGTCGGTAGCCTCCTGAAGTCTTAAGCCTGCGCAATCGATGAATCCGATCACGGGTGCGCCCATCTTAAGTGCAAGATCATAAAGATTTGCGATCTTACGGGCGTGCATTTCACCGATTGTGCCGCCGAGAACAGATGCATCCTGGCTATATACATAGACAAGATTCTCATTGATGGAACCGTATCCGGTAACGCATCCGTCTGAGGGCAGGTCGGCAGGTTTCATATTAAAATCTGTTGCTCTTGCTGTAACAAGACCACCGATTTCAACGAAACTGTTGTCGTCGAGCAGCTTATTGATTCTACCGCTCGCTGCTAAAGTAGTGCTCATATAGTAACCTCCGTAAATATATATGATAAGGGATAAAAAGAACAATTTTCCCCATTTTTGTTATCCTAATCATATTAACACAAAAAAAGCGATTCGCATATAGCGAACCGCATAATAAATAAGTATAAATATTCTTTTCTTTGTGAATTTGAAATAAGAAAAGGTTTTCGTATCCGGTTTTTATCATTCAGATATTGAGCTTTAGCTGGATCTCCTCTTCCGCCTGTTTTTTAAACTCTTCCACAGTAACGGGATTTATGCGGGGAAGTTCATCCAGGCTGTGTACTCCAAAGCATCTCAAGAACTGTTCCGTTGTGCCGAAAAGAAGCGGTTTTCCCGGCGCGTCAAGACGTCCGAGTTCCTGAATAAGGTCGTACTCCAAAAGCTTATTGATGGCATGGTCGCAGGATACACCTCTGACCTTTTCTATCTCCACTCTGGTGATGGGCTGCTTGTATGCGATAATGGAAAGGGTCTCCAGCACTGTGTCCGTAAGCTGAAACTTAGGCGGATTCTTTGCTATCTTTATAAGAGAATCATAGATCTCCGTCTTGGTGCAGAGCTGAACCGAGTCCTCAAACCATGTGAGCATGATGCCGCGCTCTTCGCTTTTATAATCTTCGGACAGTTCCTCAAGGATCTTTCTGGTCTTCTTTTTATCCAGCTCCAAAACCTCCGCAAGTCTTCCGATGCTGACTGATTCTCCCATGGAAAAAAGCACACCTTCAAGGATCTTTTTTGCAGTCTTGTTATCCATACTTCTTTCTCTCTCTACTCTTTTTCCTATACGGACTCTTCCTCATAAAAATTTGAGGTAATGATGATATCATCAAAAAGCTCATCCTGATGGATGGTGATCTCACCGTCATGCATCATTTCAAGAATGATCAGGAAGGTGACGATCAGTTCCGCACGGCTCTTCTGTTTCTCCAAAAGTTTGGTAAAGGAAAAGGATCTGTGAGTCTGGGCAAAGGCTCTGACATAGAGAGTCTTCATATCCATATCGATCTCTTCCTTTTCTATCTTTCCGTACTGGCTCCTGATGGGGTCGATACGATCCTCCTGCCGTCTGATTATTGTCTTGAAAAGCTCATGGAGCTTTGACAGGTTCATATCCCCGATGAGCTCCTCGTAATTGACGGGAGGGACAAACTGAGTGACTTCCTTCGGAAGATTCTTTTTCCTGTAGAGCACGGTGGCTGCATCCACCTGTCTGTCTCTCAATTCGTATGACATATACTTGTAGAGCTTGTACTCCAAAAGTTTTTCCACCAGTTCGGATCTGGGGTCTATCTCCTCTCCCTCTTCATCCACCTCGGGAGGAAGGAGCATCTTGCATTTGATATCGATGAGGGTGGCTGCCATAACGAGAAACTCGCTCATGACATTCATATCCTCAGTCTCCATATGCTTGATGTAATCCAGATACTGAGCAGTGATCTCCACAATGGGAATATCGTATATATCGATCTTGTTCTTTTCGATAAGGCTTAAAAGAAGGTCCAGCGGTCCTTCAAACACCTCAAGTTTAACCGATAAAGCCATTATATTATCCTTCGTGAGCAGATTTAAAATCAACCACCACCAAGTCGCCGGGATTGAACATTCTGAATGGAATGGTATGGGCTCCCAAGCCTCTTGATACTATCATAGTGGTATTATCCTTTTTATACTCCCCCTGGGCGTATTTGGGGAAAAAGCTGACATTCGGTGACAGAACACCTTTGTTTATAAACGGCACTCTCACTATTCCGCCGTGTACATGTCCGGAGAAAACAACCTCCGCACCATATTCAACATAATCCTCAAAAAAATCCGGATTATGTGCCAGGAGAATATTGAGATTCTCACTGTCCGGAGCGCCCACAGTCTCAAGTAATTCTCCCTTTTCCATGGGAACTATGCCCATGCGTTTGTAGTGCTTTTTATTTATCTCGGAGCCGATAACAGTGACTCCGTATTCATCCAATGTGATACGTTCATTGACAAGCTGCTTCACACCTGCTTTTTTCAGGCTTTCACAGTACTTGTCATATTTATCCCCGAATCTGTCCCTATAAAGGTCCAGCCTCATTTCATGATTTCCGTTTTCATAATACACCGGGTATTTCTTAGCCAGTGATTCCAGAAATCTGACTGTTCCCTCCACATTCTCCCCGGCTATGCCGTTTACCATGTCCCCGGCGATCAGTATCATATCGGGAGAAAGGGAATCTATGGCATCGGACAATTGCTTATTATCCTTGCCGTAGCTCTTGTTATGCAGGTCCGCCAGAACTACCGCTCTGAAATCCTTCCTGATCCTGCTGTCAGAATATTCATATTTGCTCAGAGTGAAACGATTGGTATCGAGAACGGCGATCCATATGAAAAATATCACCAGCAGTATGACTGCCGCGATAATAATATCCTTTACCATACAAGTCCTTATCAAGGAAAAAAGCCCCTGACAATAAAGCCAGGGGCCTGATTTACGTTAGTTAAACTTACGCTTTCTTGCAGCCTCAGACTTCTTCTTACGTCTGACGCTGGGCTTCTCGTAATGCTCGCGCTTACGAATTTCCTGCTGGATGCCCGCCTTTGCACAGCTTCTCTTGAAGCGGCGAAGTGCGCTGTCCAGAGATTCATTCTCTTTTACGATAACGCTCGACATGCTTTTTCTGACCTCCCTTCAGTCCCATGAGACTGACTCAGGTTTTGTGACTGAAGCTATTGATAAAAATTCAGTCCGTTTCAAATTATATCCGTAAAACAATAGTCTGTCAACAATAAATTTCCAAATATCAGCCTGCGATGATCTTGCAGATCTCTTCGTAGGTGAGTCCGCTGTCTATAGTATATGTTCCGGGGTGGATCCTTCTGTCGTATCCGTTCCTGCACATATAGAGGTTGAAATCCTTTGCATCAGTGATGATACCGGCTTTTTCAAGGACTGCAGCTGCTGTCTCCGATGCTGATCCGGATGCGATGGTGATGGTTCCGGAGCCTACGGATTCCTGAGAATTATCTTCGGGCTTGTCCTCAGGTTTATTGTCACTTTCTTCTGTCACAGGGGGCTTTTGCTCATCTGTAACTTCGCCGCTTTCGTCTTTTGAATCCGGTGTATCTGTCTCCTGAGCATCCGTTCCCGCATTTTCGGTGTCAACATTCTCAGTATCGGTATTCTCGGTGTCTGTGTTCACAGCGTCTGCATTCTCAGCATCGGTATTCTCGGTGTCTGTGTTCACAGCGTCCGCATTCTCAGTATCAGAACTCGCTGTATCTGTGTTATCAGCGTCTGCATTCTCAGCATCCGCTTCTTTGCCCTCTTCACTAAGGAGCACCTCACCGTCTCCGTATCTTTCGGTCTCGGAGGGCTTTTCCGTATTATATTTATCTAAAACATCAGTATTTAAACGGCTTTCATCGTCCTTACCCTGAGAAACGGCATCTGTCAGGGAATAGGAATTCCCATCCACCATGCCGAGTTCAGCTGCTCTTTCCCTGATCTGTGCATCAGTCATTTCGCCGCCGTGTGTATTAAGTCTGACGACCATGAGAATAAGTGTGGTGACCACCAGCCCTATTCCCAGGCCTCTCAAATAAAATCTTAGTTTCGTGTTCATTGGTAAATCCGCCTTAGGCTATATTCATCCCCACGCACCTGTCATTTCGCGTGCAGGCCTATGATAAGAGATACTTCTCCGACTCCCATATCGAGTGCTCTGGCTATCTCAACATCAGTCTTTCCAAGCTTATGAAGTGCGATAACCTGATCTCTTCTCTGATCTTTAGTCTCATCCTCCGAGTTTTCAACAGTGCCCGGTACCGCCTCACTTCCGGAGGATTTAACTATAGTCTCCTCTTTAGCTTCACCATTTTCCCGTGAGTATGCTTCATCAGCCTGTTCGAGAGCAAACTCAGCCCATTTAAGGGTTCTGAATTTAGGCTCAGAAATCTCCTTTTCACTCTTTTCCGAAGAAACGGCTTCTTTTCTTTCAACAGGCTCAAATCTGGGAACAGGCACCGGTGTGACAGTCGGAATACTCTCGGCCGTAAAGCTCTTAAACCCGGATATTGCTGCCTCAGCCTTGCTGGTACTCTCAGATGCAGCCTCCGCAGCAGCTTCTGCAGCCTCTGCCTTTTCCTTTACTTCTTTGGCCACTACCGCAGCCTCAGAAACAGTTGATTTTAAATCCTCATGCTTGTCACTCAGCATATCATAGAGAAACATCACTTCTTTATGATTCTTGTCGATCTCACTTAAAACCGTGTCGGAATATTCGTTTACAGCCATGATCTTTTCGTTAGAAATACGTTCAAGGCTTCTTTCCGTCTTTTCCTGAGCGTAATCGATTGCTTCATCCACCACATCATCTATATGGGATCTTAATTCGTCGATCTCGCCCTTAACCTTAAGCTTGACCTCATCCTCGATCATCTCCCTGATCTCTCCGGAGGTTTCTTTTTTCTTTACAGGTATCACGAAGCTTAATACAAAAACCAAAGCTCCCAGTACCAGCAAAGCAATTTCCAAAGGTGTCATTTTTGTTTCCTGCCCCTAAATCATATTTTAATATCAAATCCGCCGGACTGTCCCTTAAGGACAACCTTGTTTACGGGCGCTTTCTTTTCACGCGGATTTCTGCGCTCGTTTCCTCCATCGCCATAGTACTCATTGGAACCCTTTTCCCTGGCATCGGGATGTTCATTGTTCCACTCGCTCTGAGAAGCATTGACCACGTCTTCGTTCTGACGGGTCTCCTTTTCTTCTCTGGCAATGTTTATCAGGTTCTGGTCGACATTGGGTTTGATATCTTCATTGTGCTTTATGAAAGTATAATCCTGTGCCCTCACAATGGGCGCAATATCAAGTCCTGCCATAGGATCACCTCAGTTACAGCGGCATCATCTTAACATCGCCGTTTACTTTCTCAAAACGACAGTATCTGTAGCTGTCCTGTACATTCATGGAGACATCACCGATCACGATCGTTGTGCCGGGATATACTTCCCCTGTGACACGTACGGACGCCTTTTTATTCTGAGCAAATACTTCGTCCAGTTCTTTTAATGTAGCACTCTTTTCCTCGAGTTCCTTTTTCTTTTCATCAATAAGAGCAACACTCTTTTTAACATACTCCACCTGCTCGGGAGTAAATCTTGCACCCTTTGCCTTCTTTTCGGTAAAGTTCTGGATGACGGGCTGAGTGTTCTTGATGACCTTTACTATCTCCGCAACTTCCTTTTGAGTGCGGATATACTGTGCTTTAAGCTGGGGATTCACACCCACCTCGACTACAGTGGAGGCACCCATGGTAGCACCAAGCGTTCTGACTTCCACCATGCTCTCTGCCTGTACTCTTCCGCCGGTGATGAAGCCCTTCTTGCCGGTAACCCTGACATCTGAACCGGACTGAACATTACTGTGGAGAATGGACTCTGTATCTATGAATCCTCCGGCTTCAATGGTTGAGTTTTCGATAAACTTGGAAATGACATTTCCGCCGGCCTTCAGGATACCCTTACTCATACCCTTCATGCCTCTGGCTATGGTGATATTTCCACCGGCCTCCAGTATAGCGCCCTCAACGACACCGTTTACGATAATGTCCCCGGTAGCCTTTACTTCAAAGTTAGTCGCAACATTTCCGTTTATCTTAACGCTTCCGTCATAATCTATGTTACCGGTACTGTTGTCCACATTTTCAACTTCATAAACATTTGATACAAATACCTGGTCACCGTAGAGCATTACATGGCCGTTAACCTTTGATCTGATGGAAAGCCTGTCTTCGGAAAGCTCGATATTGTTTCCGAAATGAAGATGGCATGTTCTGACATCACGAGGCTTGATCACAGATCCCTGTACAGTCATACCCGGATCTCCCTTATCCTCGGGAATGATCCTGGCCAGCACATCACCCGCCTTACAATGGTTGATCATATTGAGATGGAAATAGTCAACTGTTCCGTCTTCAGACATCTCAGGATGTGCGGATATCTTTGTATTAAAATAATACTCGATCTCGGCATCGGTTCCGTGACGGGGCTTTTTCCCTCTGGCTACCGGCACCTGAACACCATAGTACCCGGGCCCCTCAAAGTGTTTCTTTAATATCTCCTCCTGGATACCGCTTCTAATCTGTCTGAAGGTCATATCCTTTAAGAATTCGTCAATTGTCAGTCTGTCCCCCGTATCAGATGCAGGTGTAAACTTGGCTACTGCAAGCATATTGTCCGGAGACAGTGTAAATATATATGTCTCCGTAACTCTTGGGCATTCCCCGTCACCCAGCTTGAGTATTTGATCTTCACCTGACTCTGCCGCCACTTTTACTGCACTGAGGTCGTAGTTAATCTGCTGATTGTCGAGATAGTTAATAAGTTCCTGAGTAACTATCTTTTCCCCTCCGTCCTTCGGTGCAAAAAAATGGACGCCAAAACCACCAGGCACGGTTACTAATTTGTAATACGCGTTCTGCACGGTCTGCGTCCTCCTTCAATGCAATAGTTTTTTTGCTTTATTATTTTGATTTGATCTTAGGGAGTAAGAATTCCCATGTAGTCACCCAGTTTGGTGCGCATCTTGCCGATGGCTCTGGTGTGAAGCTGGGAAATCCTGGATTCGGAAACCTCCAAAACATTGGCGATCTCCTTTAATGTCATTTCCTGATAATAATACATAGTAACGATCTGCTGCTCTTTTTCTGTGAGAAGCTTCAAAGCTTCCGCCAGCATCTGATAGAGTTCCTGCTTCTCGATGTTTTCTTCGGGCGAATCAAAATGGGCAGTGGTGCCGCCATACCCCTGCGGAACATCGCTTCCCGATTCCATAAATTCATCCAAAGAAACAAGACCGGTGAT
>CACXGM010000051.1 GCA_902767075.1 uncultured Lachnospiraceae bacterium | reverse complement strand
ATATCCTGATACTCATCGATCAAAATATGATCAAATCTGTTTATCCATTTACTCTTTGCTTTCTCATCACAGGTTAAAAGCCTGTAACAGTCATAGACCATATCATCAAAATCTATCATTTTATTTGATATACGGTATTCTTCATATTTTTCAAATACCTGCTCAAAATATGGAGCTGCCTCTTTTGAAAGCATCTCTGCCGAGCCTTTTTTATCACATGTATTTTTATAAAATGAGACAGCACTTATAAACTCCGGAACATAGTCACCGGGGCGGCATTCATTACTTGGATCATTTTCGGGGATAATTTCAGAGATTATCTTTGAAAAAACTTTCGCTTTGTATGAGTCGCTTAACAGCTTTTTTGAAGAATATCCTTTGCTCTCGCGAAGGATCTGGTAGAATACGGAGTGAAATGTCCCGAAGACAACGGGAAGAGTCAAACTCTCACTCTTTGCAAAACGCCTTTTCATGGAAATGGCGGCGTCCTTTGTAAATGTGATGACCAGGATCTTTTCCGGCGGTACACCCCGGCAGTGAATAAGATATCTTATCCTTGCCGTTATTGTATGGGTTTTTCCCGATCCCGGTCCTGCCAGTACAAGGCAGGCCCGGGAATCGGTTTCCACCGCAGCTCTTTGGGAATCATTAAGCCCGCTTAGGATCTGATCAATTGCTGAGCTTTTCGATTCCTTTTCTGATCCTCTTAAGGGATTCTTCCTTTCCAAGAAGTTCCAGAATCTCTGTAGCTCCGGCAGGGGTCATCTGCTTGCCGGAAAGAGCTGTTCTGATGGGCCACATAACATAACCGTTCTTGTAGCCCTTCTCTTCGATATATTTTAAAAGAGTCTGATACAGAGCATCATTTGTATAATCATCGGTTTCCTCAAGTATGGGAAGAACATCCTTTAACACCTCAAGAGAAGTCTCTGCACTGGTCTTCATCTTCTTGTGAGTATACATCTCGATGTCATAATCGGGAAGCTCTCTTAAGAAGTCAACCTGACCGTCAATATCGGGGAATACCTCGATACGAGTCTTTACCATTCCCGCTATCTTGCGGCGCTTTGCATCATCATAATCGGCAGGAAGAGATTTATCCAAGTAAGGCTTTGCCATCTCATAGAATTTATCATCATCCATAGCCTTGAAATACTCGCCGTTCATCCAGCGAAGCTTTACTATATCGAAAACGGCAGGTGACTTGCTGATCCTGTGATAATCAAATTCCTTTATCAGTTCATCAAGAGTAAATATCTCTCTGTTATCCTCGGGTGACCATCCCAAAAGTGCAATATAGTTCACAATGGCCTCGGTGATGAATCCCTGATCAAGGAGATCTTCAAAGGATGAGTGTCCGCTTCTCTTAGACAGCTTTTTATGATTTTCGTCGGTGATAAGAGGAAGATGGATATAAACAGGCACCTTCCATCCGAAAGCATCATAAAGTCTCACATATTTGGGAGAAGATGAAAGATACTCATTACCCCTGACAACGTGAGTGATATTCATTGTGTGGTCATCAACTACATTTGCAAAATTATATGTGGGATAACCATCGGATTTAATGAGGATCATGTCGTCCAACTCAGAGTTTTCTACAGTAATATCACCGTAAAGCTCATCATGGAATGTGGTTGTTCCCTCATTGGGGATATTCTGTCTGATAACAAAGGGCTTTCCGGCAGCAAGATTAGCCTCGATCTCTTCCTTTGAAAGAGAAAGACAATGCTTGTCATAAATTGTGATGGTCTTGCCTTCTCCCTCTTCGTCCTCGGTAACCTGAGTCTTTAAGGAAGCAAGTCTCTCCTTGTCGCAGAAGCAATAATATGCCTCACCCTTGTCGATAAGCTCCTTGGCATACTTCATGTAGATTCCGGTCTTCATACGCTCCGACTGAACATAAGGGCCGTACCCTCCGTCCTTGTCAGGGCCTTCGTCATGCTTAAGGCCGGTCTTCTCCAAAGTTCTGTAGATGATATCCACAGCGCCTTCAACAAATCTCTCCTGGTCCGTATCCTCTATGCGGAGCATGAATGTTCCGTTCTCGTGCTTTGCTACCAGAAACTCATACAAAGCGGATCTTAAATTTCCAACATGCATCCTTCCTGTGGGACTGGGTGCATATCTGGTTCTGATTTTCTCCATAATTTCTCCTTTATCTGTGGCCCATATGGACCTGAATGATCTAAAAAAATTTACTACTGTCTGATCTGACCGTTACCGTAGATCTTATATTTATATGATGTCAATTCCTTCAGTCCCATGGGGCCTCTTGCGTGAAGTTTCTGAGTACTGATGCCGATCTCTGCACCAAATCCGAATTCAAATCCGTCTGTGAATCTGGTGGATGCATTGACATAGACACATGCCGCATCAACTCCGTCCAGGAATTTTTCGGCATTCTCCT
>CACXGM010000050.1 GCA_902767075.1 uncultured Lachnospiraceae bacterium | reverse complement strand
TACGGTTCTCGCCAGCTGAATATCCTCAAGAACCTGAGGATTGAGCTCGGTAAAATGAATATATCTGGATGAAGGATCCCAGGTGGTCAGGAAATCAAGATGTCCTTCCTGAGATGTGGGATAAATCTCCGTGTTATTTCCATATGTATAATTCAGCACTGCAAAGGTATAGCCCTGGATCTTCAAAAGATTTATGCGTGAATAATCCTTTGTGTCATAGCAGACGGCTGAAACTGCAGCTTCCTCGGGGGTGACGTCGGAAGCTGTTCCTTCCTCCTCCAGCACGATGTTTACCGCTTCGTCCCCCGTTACCGTGTTGGGAAGCTTGCTGGTAATATCCTCACCGTGGATACCTGCGATAAGTACCTGGGGATAATTGTTATGCATGAAGTTATAGAAATTAAAGAGACCGCTCATGCCCATATCGGTGGCATGATTGGTGGCTCCCAGCATAACATTGAATCCGGCTTTTGCAATCGCATCACCTACCTCGGTAGGAGTGTTAAAGGTGGGATAGCTCTGAAAACCTCTGTCATTTCCGCCGAAGGGGGTCTCTTCATTTATGATCTTTATATCTGAGAGAGCCAGCAGGTCGGTAATGCCGGCGAATTCATGATCATAATTGCGGGTTCCGTCCTCTTTTTCTCCGGAACGGATGACACCGGTGTGATAGAGGTTGTCACCTACCATCATTATGTGAATGTCATATTCCTCAAAGGGAGGTTCAGGCTCCGGTTCGGGTTCCGGCTCCGGTTCAGGCTCCGGAATGGCCTGCACAGGATCGTCTGTTGTATCTTCCTCTACCTCAGCGACAGTCTCCTCATTACTGCCTGATCCCTTGAAGTTAAGCTTCCCGGAGGTAACCAGATACACGCCTACAGCGGCCACTATTAATACAATCGGTAAAATTATTAATAAGTACTTGAATTTTTTCATAGAGGTATTGTATCATAGGATTGTTACAAAGTGTTTAACTAATTCACCTAAATTATTAAAAAAATGTTACAGAGTATAAGAAAAATTGTTTTAAAAAGTGTTGTGGTGACAGCCGCAGCGGCTATAATGGCAACGATTCCGGCTTTGAACGCTACTGCCACCGAGGCTGAAACCAAGGTATTTACCGCTAATCAGGGCGGTGTATCGGCGTTTTTATCCGTTATCGGTAATTCTTATGATATTAAACCCGTTGACTCCGAGATCATGGGACTTGTTGTGAGCCAGGCTCAGGAGCTGGAAATAGATTTCGATACATCTTTATATGAAGAAGAGTATGCGAATTTTGCCATTGCTAATGTCAGTGATTTCATAAATGTCCGTTCAGAGTCAAATACGGACTCTCAGGTAGTGGGTCATATGTACAACGGATCCGTATGCGAGATCCTGGACAGGACCGAGTGTGAAGACGGTGTTTGGTTTAAGGTCGTATCCGGAAATGTGGAAGGGTATGTCAGATCCGATTTCTTTATATACGGAGACGAGGCCCTCGAGGTTATCGAGGATTATGTCAAGAAGGTAGCCCTTGTCAGAGCAAATATCCTCAATGTCAGAGAAGAGCCCAACACGGACGCGAATGTTATCGGCTCCGTTAAGTCCGGCGATAAGCTTGATGTTGCTGAGGATGAGGATATCCGTGCGGAGAGAATGAGCCGCGCCAAGGACGCATCCGAGGTAGACGGAGAGGACGAAGAGGTTATTGAAGAGGAAGAATCACCTCAGAATGAGACCATCACTGTACGAGCTCCCCAGAGTAATCCACCCGCACCGGGAGAGGATGCAGGGGAGACCGACGAAGCTGCTGAAGAGGTAGAAAAGCCTCTTGAGTGGGTAAAGGTCAATTATACTAACGATCATGTCGGATATGTATGTCTGGATTATGTGACTATCCAGGAGAGTTACGTTACAGCAAAGACCATCGAGGAAGAGCGTGCGGAGGCCGAGGCAAAGAGAAAAGCCGAGGAACAGAGACGTCAGGCGGCAGCGGCAGCTGCGGCAGCAGCACTTGCACAGCAACAGCTTCTGGAAGATACCACTATTTCAGGCGGCACTTCATATTCCTCCAGCGGTGACCTCAGAAGCAGCATTATCGAGTATGCTCTTCAGTTTGTGGGAACCAGATATGTTATGGGTGGTCAGAGCCTTTCCGGCGGTACCGACTGCAGCGGATTTACCTGCTATGTGCTCAGCACCTTTGGAATCAGCGTGGGACGTACTCCTTCCAGCCAGTTAAACAGCGCAGGAAGAAGCATATCACTCGATCAGGCACAGCCCGGAGACATTATCTGCTACGGCAGCGGCGGATGTTCTCACGTAGCGCTTTATATCGGAGACGGACAGATCGTCCATGAAGCAAACTCCCGTATGGGATGCTGCGTCAGCGGTATTAACTTCATGAATATCGTCGGTGTAAAGAACGTTATCGACTGATAAAAAGAATAACCTATCAAAGGAACGGGAATTATCTCCGTTCCTTTTTTTGCTTTAAAGGTGTATTATATAAGGGTGAGGAATCACATTGGGGAAATAAAAAAAGAACGGGGTTAGCAAATGCTGGATTGTATAATTATCGGGGCCGGAGTGACCGGATGCGCGGTAGCCAGGGAACTTTCAAGATATGATCTGGATGTTCTGGTGATTGAGCGCTCAAGCGATGTTTGCGAGGGTACCTCCAAGGCAAACAGCGGAATAGTTCATGCCGGTTATGATGCGAAGCCGGGCACATTAAAGGCAAAGCTTAACGTCAGGGGAAACCTGATGATGGAGGAGCTTTCAAGAGAACTGGATTTTCCTTTTAAGCGGGACGGATCATTGGTCCTTTCTTTTGATGAAAAGGGAATAGACAGATTAAAGGATCTCTATGATCAGGGTCAGCAGAACGGTGTAAAGGATTTAAAGATCCTTACGGGTGATGAAGCAAGAGAGCTTGAGCCCGCACTGTCCGATGAAGTGACTGCAGCTCTCTATGCTCCCACAGGCGGGATAGTGTGTCCTTTTAATCTCACCATAGCTCTGGCAGAGAACGCATATGTCAATGGTGTAGGATTTAAACTTAATACTGAAGTTCTTAATATCAAAAAGATAACCGACGGTTATCTTGTCAAAACATCTGACGGGGAATACGAGGCAAGGGCAGTAGTTAATGCTGCGGGAGTGTACGCTGCCGTCTTTCACAACATGATCTCCGAAAAGAAACTGAATATCATACCCCGCAAGGGTGAATACTGTCTCTTCGACAAAACAGTCGGAGGGCTGGCGAAGCATACGATCTTCCAGTTACCTACCAAATACGGAAAGGGAGTGCTGGTAACACCCACCGTACACGGAAATCTCCTGGTAGGTCCCACTGCTGTGGATATAGATGATTTCGAGGGAGTCAATACCACTTCCGAAGGTTTATCCGACCTTCTTGTTAGGGGAGCCCTGAGTGTTAAGCAGCTTCCCACCAGACAGATCATCACCTCCTTTGCCGGCCTCAGGGCCCATGAGGAGGGAGGAGACTTCGTGATAGGAGAGGCAGAAGATGCACCGGGATTCTTTGATGCAGCCGGTATCGAATCGCCGGGTCTTTCCTGTGCTCCCGCTATCGGTGAGTACCTTGCGCAGCAGATCGCGAAAAAATTATCTGCAAAGAAAAAAGAAAACTTCATCTCCGAGCGAAAGGGAATCCCTTCCATGGCTCTTGCAAGTCCTGAGGAGAAACAGAAGCTTATCGCAGAAAATCCGCTCTACGCAAATGTGGTGTGCAGATGCGAGACGGTCACTGAGGGTGAGATCGTGGATTCCATAAACAGGCCCCTTGGCGCTACGACCCTAGATGGCGTGAAGCGCCGCACCAGAGCCGGAATGGGAAGATGTCAGGCGGGCTTTTGCTCACCGAAGACTGTAGAGATACTGGCCCGTGAACTTGGCAGGGATATAGCAGAGATCACCAAAAATGATCCCGGATCCGAATTCCTTGTGGGAAGCATTAAGGAGTGATATACATGAACAAAGACCTACTTATAATAGGCGGCGGACCCGCGGGTCTGGCTGCAGCAGTATCCGCAAAACAGGCAGGCGTGGATGATCTTTTGATACTTGAAAGAGACAAACACTTAGGCGGAATATTAAACCAGTGCATACACAACGGATTCGGTCTCCATACCTTTAAGGAGGAACTCACCGGACCTGAGTATGCGGACAGATTCATTCAGAAGGCCGCAGAACTGGAAATTCCATATAAACTTGAGACCATGGTGGTGGATATTTCTTCCGACGGTGATACCAAGGTTGTGACCTATATGAACCGGGAGGAGGGTCTGGTCACGGTAAATGCAAAGGCCGTGATCCTCTGCATGGGATGCCGTGAGAGATCCAGAGGCGCACTGAACATCCCCGGCTACAGGCCTGCCGGGATCTACACTGCCGGAACGGCCCAGCGATACGTTAATATTGAAGGCAGAATGCCTGGCAAGGAAGTTGTTATTTTAGGCTCCGGTGATATCGGCCTCATCATGGCCAGACGAATGACATTTGAGGGAGCCAAGGTAAAGCTGGTGGCTGAACTTATGCCCTACTCCGGAGGCCTGAAGAGAAATATAGCCCAGTGCCTTAATGATTTCGACATTCCGCTTTTATTAAGTCATACCGTTGTGGATATCAAGGGAAAAGAAAGAGTGGAAGCTGTTGTCATCGCGCAGGTCGATGAAAAGTCCAAGCCCATTCCCGGAACAGAGCAGGAGATAAAATGCGACACGCTCCTTTTGTCCTGCGGTCTCATCCCGGAAAACGAGCTGTCAAATGCTCTCGGCGTGACTATGAACAATGTGACAAACGGCCCTCTGGTAAATGAGAGTTTAGAGACCAGTGTCCCCGGAGTATTTGCCTGCGGAAATGTCCTGCACGTGCATGATCTGGTGGATTATGTTTCGGAGGAAGCCGCTCAGGCGGGAAAGAAAGCCGCGCAGTACCTGACAGGAAGCACAGGCGATTCCAATGAGCCTGCCATAAGCATTAAAGCTGTGGACGGGGTCCGCTACACAGTGCCATCGGTTATAAGGCTTGATCATATGGAAGACAGACAGGTGGTCCGCTTCCGTGTAGGCAGTGTCTATAAAAAAGTTGCGATCCAGGTCCTGGCCGGTGACAAAGAGATCATGAACATCAAAAAACAGGCGCTTGCACCGGGAGAAATGGAGCAGGTGATCCTTCAGAAATCTGTCCTGAAAGAAATCCCCGGTCTGAAGGAGATCACAGTCAGGGTTACAACAGCTGCGCGCAATTGATCTAGAGGTAAGCATATGGAAACAAGAGAATTTACATGTATAAGATGTCCGCTTGGGTGTAATGTCACAGCGACACTGGAAAATGGAAAGATAGTGAGTATCACCGGAAACACCTGTCCCCGCGGCGCAGAATATGTCACCAACGAACTAACGGATCCCCGCAGAATAGTGACAAGCCTGGTAAAAGTAGATGGCGGAGAAAGACCGGTAGTATCCGTGAAAACCGCATCCGATATTCCAAAGGGAAAGATTTTTGACTGCCTGGAGGAATTAAAGAAAGTGAAACTCACAGCACCCGTCCACATCGGAGATGTGGTGATATCCGATGTTTGCGGATGCGGGGTGGATGTTGTGGCAACCGGTACAGTATTGTAAGAAAACGAAAGATTAACTTGGGGGTTAAATTCTATGAAGAAATATATAATGGCGCTCGATCAGGGAACTACCAGCTCCCGCTGCATTATATT
>CACXGM010000049.1 GCA_902767075.1 uncultured Lachnospiraceae bacterium | reverse complement strand
CTCGTCATACAAAAATACGATCTTAGGGAAAAGTACAGGCTTTTTAAATCCCTTCTTACCCTGTCCCATCTTACGGACACGGAGCATCGTGGTGGAAGCTAATTTCTCAAATCTGCTCTTTCCAAGCCCGATGGTCATGGTGATAAAGGGATAATCTCCTCTGCTGGACGCAACTGTATTGAATTTATACTCCCATCCCTGAAATCCCTGTTCAAATTCTTTGGAAATATCTTCAAAAGCAGTCTTATCTGCCAGATCGTCAGGAATACCAAGCTTTTGATACTTTGTATAATACTTGTTAAAGGACTTTTCAGCATAGGGCTCAAGAATGGAATCCACGCAGGAAATAGTAAATCCGCCGTACTGCTGGCTTGCCGCTGACAAAATGATATCGCCCATTACATCAAAGGCAACATCCAGCGTCTTTGGCTCATTGTACCATACATTTCCCATCTCGAATCCACCGTTTAAGACCTCTTCGATATCAAAGAGACAGCAGTTCATGGTATCACGGCGGGCAGACATATCATGGATATAGATATATCCGTCATTATTTGCCTGTATCTCTTCCTGTGTCATAAAGAATTTCTGATACAGCTGCCTGTTAAGTTCATTAAAGATAAGGCTTCTTCTGGTGGATACAAGAGCAGAATCCGTGTTTGAATTCTCCTTGTCCCCGATATACATGATGGACTGACTCTTACGGTAAACATCATCCAGCATGTGAATGAAATCCTGCTTATAATTGCGGTAATCACGATAGCTTTTGGCTACGGCGGGATTAACTGATTCCAGTGCTCCCTCCACAATATTGTGCATCAGAGGAATATGTATCTCGGTGTCACCGCTTTCGTCAACACGTCCGATAACATATTTGCAGATGTTCTCTCTGTCCGTATCGGAGAAAGTAACCATTGCGCGGTATGCACTTTTTCCCACGGCATTAATAACCTTCTGTACATCGAAGGGTACCTTTGATCCGTCTTTTTTAATGACAAATACCTGTTTTGCAGGCTTATACATTTCACCGTAATTCATATGATCCGCCCTTTTTTATCAGTTTTTCAGGACTCCTGTGATCTCATCAAAATAATAACTTACACCGCCTATGTTAACATTTCCCTTTGCCATAAGTCCCGTAATAGAATCATAATAATATACATTTCCAACCTGATCGGGATAGAGCTGCGCAAGGGATCCGCTTATGGTTATCCAGCCTTTCAGCATTTTACCTTCTTCGTTATATCTGACCCACTTTCCGGTACCGCTCTTCATAGCTTCATAGCAAACTCTGCCCATTCCATCCCAGCCGCCGTCACAAATATTTGCCAGATTCATAAGCTGATCGTCATCATCAGGATTCTCATTCTGGTATACATAGGGCATCCATACTTCCTTGTTTACAGCCTTCGCTCCAAAATAACATGAATCCAGCCAGTACCAGCCGCCTGTTGCGGGATCATAAATCTCTCTTCCTCTGATGGTACCGTCTCCCAATATGCCGTGAGCATCATCATAGGTTCCCTGCTTAACAGACCCCTCGTACCAATAGGATTTACCATTTACGGTATTCCACTGTAAGTTCAGGCCTTCGATAACAGCAGGGCTGCCGGATGTATCTGCTTTATTGATAACATATCCTCTCTTAGTCAGATCAAATGGATCCGATGTTCCGGCTATTATGCTTGAAATGTCAATCTTATCAGAACTGGTATTGCTGTATTGACCCGTATTAAAATTAAAGATCGATTTACTAAAATACAGATAATTGCCACTTACACTAAAATCACTAAGGGCATAAGTCGTGTACCATGTGTCGGTTTTTTCCGGCTGATATAATAGCTTCATCTCCAGTGTATCGCCCTCAACAGTACCGCTGAAAACATCATGCATATTCCTGCACAGGATGACTTTATTACCTCGGATGAGCGAGTAGGTAACAGAAGAAGATGTTTCAGTGTTATATGTAATGGGAATCTCTTTTACAAGAGACTTTTTGTCATAGAGATATAGATTCTCACCGTAAGAATCAACATAGTAATAACGGTCCGAATCATCCGCAAAACATAAAGGACCGCTCACCATGGTAAAGGGAGCCTCGTCATAGGTAGTATTATTGTATTTATTATAAATATTGACATCGGTACTAAAGCCGACAGTCGCATAGGCCGGAATGCAAATATCAGTAGCATAATGGCTATGTGCCCTCATATAGCTTTCACTTTTAAGGAAATATTCGTGTCCTGTTGTGTATGTGCCATCCCAGGTACAATCTATGAAATAGTACCTTCCATCAACCTTAGCCACATTCCAGGCATGATTCAACTGATTGCTCAGGACATAATACGTGGTGACTCCCACTCTGTTTGCAAGATCATAAAAAGCTCTGGCATATCCGTCACAAACGCAGTTATGGAGTACCAGGCATCCATAAGCAGACTGCTTGATCATATCACTTCCGTAAAAATCATAATCTGTGGTCTCACAGATATAATCGTGAAGATAAGCAAGTTTTCTGAAATCCGACCAATTAGGATTCACCTTGGAGACAATGGCATTTGCGATCTCCTCATATTCCTTGCGACATTTCTCGGGATCGCGGCCATTTAAATTCCAGTAATAGCTTTCATCGGCCAGAGCATTATATTTATTAAAGTCAATATCATTAAGGGCTCTGGTATCCAGAGGATCAAAATAAATCTGGTCAGCATAAGCGTATCCCGCGCTCTGCCAGCCCGGTATATAATCTTCCTCTGCATTGCCAGCCAAAGCAGTGGTATTATAAACCGTCGTACTTAAGGTGACGATCATCAAAAGAGATAATAAAACTTTAAATAACCCTTTATTCTTTCTCATAAAAAACCTCCGAAACTAAAATATCAATTCTTTAAAATCTTACTGTCATCAATTATCTTCACTGCTTCATTAATGATCTCCACAGGCAAAACAAGAGCAAATCTCACATGTCCCTTACCCAGAGATCCGAAGCTAGAACCCGGGGTACATAAAACGCCTGTTGCCTCAAAAAGCTCCATAACAAAACTTACATCATCTTCACCGAATTTATCCGGTATCTTTGTCCATGCAAACATGGTTCCCTGGCTTCTTTCAAAACTCCAGCCTATATTTGTAAGACCGTCACAAAGAGCATTTCGTCTTTCTTCGTACTGTCTGCACTGGTCGATGACG
>CACXGM010000048.1 GCA_902767075.1 uncultured Lachnospiraceae bacterium | reverse complement strand
TTTTTGCAAAAGAGCTATAAGGATATTTGTGAAAAGTTTAATTGCAGTGAAAAACAGGCCAGAGAGGCGTTAAAAGATCTGGAAAACTTAGGTGTTGTAACACGCCACTTTAAGACTGTTGAAACAGAATATGGCTTCTATCCAAATGCCATGTTTTTGGAACTGATACCCAGTGGGCTGATAGCACTTACTTTCCCGGAGGATGATAATGATTCCGACGTGAGAAATACATGTTGCCCTACAGGGAAACATACCCTTCCCCAAGAGGAAACAGGTATTTCTGAAAAAGTAAATACATATACAGAGAATACTACGGAGAATACAACAAAGATTTCATCATCAAAGCAAGTCGGCTCTGAGGATATTGATGATGATGTGATAGAGAAATTTAAAATGATATTTAACGAGCTTCATCTTCCGGTTAATGATATAAAAGCCATAGTTAAAGCGTCCGGCAATGATACTGCAAAGTGTGAAAGAGCTCTTGAGGCTTTGAACAGGCAATCAGATGCGATAAGGAATATAACCGGATGGCTGGTACGAGCAGTTAAAAATGATTTTCAGCCAATAGCAAGGGAAGGTACACAGAAAAACAAAGGATCATTTTTCAAATTTATGCAGAGAGAAACTGAACCTGACTATTACGAAGATTTATTAAAGAAAATCGTTGCAAACTGAGAAGTAGGCGTATGGGGAAAAGGACATTTTTCGTTGTTTAGCAAGCACTGCACCTGTAATTACAGATGCCATTCGGGGATGCCCCGAACCCCTTTCAAAAAACGCAAAAAAATCATAAAAGCCTGTCATGAAAAATGGGAGGAATGACATGTATAAGAGCGATAAAAACCGAGAAAGAAAAAACTATATAAATCTATATCTTAGCGATAGGGAGAAGCTGATCCTCGAGACAAAATTAAAAGAATCCGGACTTCACAGTATCTCGGATTTCATCCGCCATCTGATCGTGAACGGCGATGTATTTGTGATCGATTTTTCAGATGTGAGGGAGATGAATCATCTTCTTGGAAAGATCGGAAACAATATTAACCAGATAGCTCATAAGGTGAACACTTTTGGAGCGGCTGACCGGACGGATATTGATGCGATAAAGGAGGCAATGGACGAGATATGGCGATCACAAAAATCCATCCTGTCAAAACTTCAGTCGGCAGAGCGATCGACTATGTTATAAACCCGGATAAGACAAACGAATATGCTCTTGTTGATACAATAAACTGTTCAGCCCAGACCGCAGAATTTGATTTCAAATCGATATTGAATAAATCGAGAAATGTCAGGAATTCAAACCAGGCATTCCATCTGATTCAGTCTTTCCTTCCGGGTGAAACTACAGCAGAGATGGCACACCGAATCGGGCTTGAATTGTGTGACAGTATTCTGGGCGGGAAGTACTCCGTTGTCATCGGTACTCATGTTGATAAAAACCACATACATAATCACATTTTATTCTGTGCTGTCGACAATATCGAGTACAAGAAATATCATGACTGCAAGGAAACCTACCGGGTGATCCGGAAGGAATCCGACAGATTGTGTGAGCCCCATGGTCTTTCTGTCGTAATAGATGAAAAAGGAATATCAAAATCCTACAAGGAATGGCTTGAGAATAAGAACGGAAGATCATGGAAATCAAAACTGCGGGAAGATATAAATGCAACAGTAAAAGCTTCTGTATCGTATGATGATTTCATCTTCCGAATGAGAGAATCAGGATATCACATAAAGGGTGATGCGCTTGACGGAAGTGATGGGAAATACATTTCGTTCAGGGCACCGGACTGTGACAGATGGATCCGGGGAAAAGCAACCTCATCGGGAAGAGGACTTGGTGAGAGATATACCCGTGAGAACCTGCTTAAGCGGATAGAGGAAAGAGCTTTATACCGAGCAGAAAAGATCAGGTCGGATTCCGAAAAGACCGCGATAAAGGTAGTTATCAGACTGGATGACACGAAATTCTTTGATAATCCGGGGCTTCTTAAATGGGCAAAGAAGGAGAACCTCAAGCGAATGGCGGAAAGCTATTCACATCTTAAACATATGGGCTATACATCGAAAGAGGAAGTCCGTGAGAGGATCCGGAGTCTGGAAGGTGAGATCAGAGGGCTTGAGAAGGAGATAAACGAGAATAAATACGAAATGAAAGTCTTTGCCGAGACAATAAAGTATATCAACGATTATAAGAAGTATAAGCCTTTCTACCTGCAGTATAAGAAGTCAAAGAACCATGAGAAGTATATGCAGGACCACATAAATGAGATAACGATCTTCCAGGATTCGGCAAGGATCCTAAAGAAAGCTGACATCGATCCGGAGAGGTTTAATCTTGATCTGTTCAGAGCGGATTACTTTGATATGAAGTCACAAAACGAGAAAGCTGCAGACTCTATCCGGGAAATAAAAGATGAGGTCGGTATGCTACGGAATAATCTTGCAAATCTGGAGGACATTAATGAAAGTAGGGAAATGCCGGTAAAACGCCGAAGTGGCAGGGATACCCGATGAAAAATCACACAAAACTTATTCAGCGGTGAACTGCCATTTTGGATTACTCATCGCTGAATAAAAAGATAAAGTCTTCGGATATGTCGTTAATTATCGCAAGCAGAGATATTTATCCGAGCAGCACATGGTTACGATAAATAATCGTTGAATCCCTGCATTAAAATCATTATACTTTAGGTAGTGAGGTGAGAAACATGTCAGAAACCGATATTATGCGACAGGACGAATATTTTGAGGTCTTGGAGGCCATAAAGAATCATATAATAACAGCCCAGAAGACGGTTATGAATGCTGCCAATGAAGAGCGTAACAGGCTTTATTGGCATATCGGTAAAACAATTATTGAGCATTCAGCATGGGGAAATAAGTTTGTTCAAACTCTTTCGAAGGATCTGAGGATGGAGTATCCATCTGCTACCGGCTATTCTGAGAGAAACTTGAACTATATGAAACAGTTTGCTGAGAGAATACCATCCGAGGAAATTTTGCAACAGGGTGTTGCAAAAATCAACTGGAGATCTATTACTTTTTTGATCAATCAAGCAAAAAATACAGAAGAATTTGTGTGGTATGCAGGGCAGACCATTGAACAGGGCTGGTCAAGTACGGTACTTAGACATCAGATTGAAAGCGGATTGTATGGCAGACAGGTTTTAGTAGAAAAAACCACAAATTATAAGACTCAGCTGGCTAATCCTTTGGGAGAACAGGCTGAAGAG
>CACXGM010000047.1 GCA_902767075.1 uncultured Lachnospiraceae bacterium | reverse complement strand
GCATCCACCTTTTCGGAATCCAGGTCTTCCTGTGAAACCTTACCGGTACATGCGTAGATGAATCCGTCTCTGTCGATGTAGACATTGTCATACTCTGTGGGAACGAAGGAATCCATCTGAGCTCTCTGTGCCTGGCTGGCAAGTTTCTTCCAGATATAATCGGTGAAATTATATGAAACAGGTGTAGCTCCGATAAATCCTGCAAATTCTCCGTCGGTCTCGTATTTGATAAGACCCTTGTTGATACCGATGGCTGAGCAGTATACACGTCCCAGTGTATCTACCACGATCTTATCAGGCTGGTATACATAGTCTGAAGGAAGTGTGGAATCAACGGGGGGATCGAACTGCATCACGAAATTCAGATCCTGATCAACTTTTACGATACGGGCATTTCCCCTGTCTGCTATATAATAGCAGCCGTCCTCTCCCACTGCCACATCACTGGGTGCTTTGAGAGTTGCGGGTTCAACGCCTTTAAGTTCTGTGATCTCATCCACAAACACGATATTTCCCGCTTCATTTCTTTCCAGAATGAGAATTCGGTTATTACCTGTGTCGCAGAGGTAAATCTTATTGCCCAGAACAAAGAGTGATTCGGGGCTCTTCAGATTCTTCTCCAGTCCCAGGTCTCCGAAGGTATATACCTTAGCAACGGAATATGCATCCGGACACTCCTGAACATCGCCCCAGTAATCATATGTATATGTATAATGATCTTCTGCGTATGCAGTTGCGGAAATGGTAAGGAACGCTGCGGCTATGCCGGCAAATATCGCTCCCAGCCTTACACATTTGTTTTTCATACTTTTCCTCGATAAATATAGATTTCAAAATCTCCGATGCCTGCGATCAATCCTTCAATCCGGAGCTTGCCATTGTCTCAAGGATCTGGCTCTCGGAGAATACGAAGATAAGGATCGGAACTATCATTACTACAACCAGAACCGCTGCACTCTGACCGGTTCTTGCGATACCGCCGAGCTGAATCTGCTGCAGTGCGAATACCAGCGTCTTTCTTTCCTCGGAATAAATAAATGTTGATGCTCTGTTATTCCAAAGACCCTGTACCGAGAATATGATAAGTGTCATCCATGCGGGCTTAACGTTGGGCATTACTATCTCAAAGAATACCTTCCATTCATTTGCACCGTCTATCTTGGCTGCCTCGATCAGCGATGTAGGCAAGCCTTCCATGAACTGCTTCATAAGGAAGAGTCCCATGGGAGATGCAAATGCCGGGATGATTATAGCCCAGTATGTGTCGACCCATCCAAGCTTGTTGATGATCAGATAGTTGGGGATCGCAGTAACATAACCGGTGAACATCATAGCTGTGGTAGCCAGCTTGAAGAAAAAGGGTCCGCCGGGGAAATCATACTTAGCAAGTACGAATGCCGCCATGGATGCGATTATAAGATGGCCTGCTGTTCCAAGTGCCGTGATAAATACGGTATTGAAAAGGTATCTTGAGAAGGTTACCCAGGATTTACCCATGGTAACAAACAGGTCTGCGAAGTTGTCCATAGTTGGGTTCCGCGCGAAGATCTTAGGCGGGAACATAAACAACTCATCAAGTGGCTTAAGAGCTGCATTAACTGCATAAACTATAGGGAATACCATTATCAGAGCCACCAGCAACAGAAAGATGTAAAGAGCGATATCTCCCGCAATGGATCTGTTGGGCTTTCTCTTTTTTACCAGCGGCTTGTGGTAAGGTTTTTCAACGATTTCTTTTTTCTTTCTACTCATATCAGGTTCCTACTCTTCTCAGCAAACTCTGAATTGCTTTATTACAAAGGATCATCATCAAGAACAAAATTGTTGCAATGGCACATGCGTAACCCATCTCGTATCTGGTGGAACCATAGTCGAACAGGTGGGTAACGATCGTTCTTGCTGCGTAGTCCGTACTGGGATATCCGCAAAGCTGCATTGTTACGTCGCAGACGTTAAATGCCTGAGTGATGGACATAACCGCACCGAACATAAGCATGGGCTTCATGTTGGGAAGGGTGATGTACCAAAGCTCCTGCCAGCGGTTCTTAACTCCGTCCATGTATCCGGCTTCAAACTGTGCCCTGTCGACACCCTGAAGACCTGCTACGAATGAAAGGAATCCGGATCCAAGGCTCATCCAGAGGATAACTACCATACATATCGGAAGCATCCACTTGGGATCCGTCAACCAGAACATCGGCGTATCGATGATTCCCAGGTTCATAAGGAATGCGTTTGCGGGTCCGTATGCATCACCTCTGAAAAGAACCGAGAAGATAACGTAGCAGTTACCTGCGATGGAGGGTGCGTAGAATACTACGACTGCAACGCTCCTGACCCATCTGGGGAGCTCGTTTATAAGCCATGCAAAAAGGAATGACATTATATATCCGAGAGGCCCCGTGACAACCGCTATGATCAGCGTGTTTTTAATACCTATCAGGAAGACATCGTCCTCCAGGATAAGACTTATGTAATTGTTAAGTCCGATAAACCTCGGTGGCTCCAGTATGTTGTAATACGTGAAGCTGAAATAGATCGAAGCCACAACGGGGAACACGAAAAACATCGTGAACAGTATCGCGTAGGGAGCAAGGAAGATATAGCAGTTCTTGCTGACCTTTGCCTTTTTGAGTGCTACCTGTGAGTTGTGCTTTCGAAGTTGAAAATACTTCTTAAAATAGCTGTCTTGTTTCATGTTTTTCCTCTTTTCGGAAATGTTTCTATTCTACATAGGGCATGCCGAACTCTTTTCGTTTCTTTGTGATCTCTTCATCGATCTTGATCGAGTAATCGATGATGGTCTCACGGGAGTCGGCTTTTTCATTGATACATTTACGAACTGCGTTTGCAAGGTGACGCCCGGTGTAATATCCGCCGGGAACTTCTCTGATTCCCACTGTCTGATCCCACTGAGCAGCCAGGACTTCGATATCGTCCATGCTCCATGAGAGTTTTGAGAATGCATCTCTGTTTGCGGTATTGTATCTTGCGGATGCCCCCAGGAGAGCTTCTATCTCACGACCGAAGCGGACCTGTGTATCAACGCTTGCCCACCACTTCATGAACTCCCAAGCGTTCTGTTTCTTCTGTTCATCCGTCTGGGCGATCATCATTGTCGCATTACCTGTGATGAAGTCGCTTCTGTCGATGTAGGTGTTGCCGTTCTCATCAACCTTTTCGGTACCGGGGATCAGAGTGAAATCCCAAAGTCCCAGGATCTCGGGTGCGGATACCATCAGTGTATTGTATGTGGAGTATGATGTAATACCCACAGGCATCTCACCGGATCTGAAACGGCTTACGAAGTCGAAGTAAACAGGAATGCCGTAGTCATTGAAGTATCTAACATAATCATCGAAAGCTTCAACAGCTTCTTCTGTATTAACTGTGGTCTTTGTTCCCTCCTCATTGTACATATCTCCGCCGTACTGATAGAGGAGTGTGAAGTACAGTGAAAGGTCGGGAGCGTTTGATGCAACTGCTGTAGTCGCACCGGCGCTCGATGAGCTTCCGCCTGCGCTGGGGATGCCGACCATGAGGTTGTTACCCTGAATGGTGGGAAGCATCTCTATCAGATCGTCCCAGGTGTTGGGAACTTCGAGTTCAAGCTCTTCAAG
>CACXGM010000046.1 GCA_902767075.1 uncultured Lachnospiraceae bacterium | reverse complement strand
TCGTAGGCGGCCATAGCCATATTGTCGTTGTGACAAAAAACGGCATCAATGTCAGGATTGTTCCGGATGAGGTTTTCCATGGCCTGACGGCTTTCGTCAGACACCATGAAATCACCGACCTCAGACATTTTTTCGTTATATGCAAGACCGTTGGCCTCCAGGGTCTCCACATAAGCGCGGTGACGCTCTATAACATCGGTATTGCAGTCGGGGCCTGTGATCTCGCAGATCTTTGCACAATCTTCCCGCTTGATGAGGTAATCTATGCCTTCCTTAACTGCATTCATATTGTCAAAACAGATGCAGGAGTGCCCTTCAAAACGTGTAGCAACCAGAATGGAGGGAATACCCTTGTAACTGTCGACGAATTGCCTCATCCTGACGTCGTTTGTGTGGCAGCCGATGGAGTTGGCAGATATGATCAGACCATCAAAAAGCCCCTCTTTTGCATATGAATAGAGAGTAGCAAATTGATAGTCGTACATTATTTCGGTTCTCTCGGAAAGGTCACGATCCAGATATTTTCCGGGAATAACAATAAGATCCAGACCTCTGTTGTCGGCAGCACGCATAACGCCGCGGATCAGCTGGATCGAGAAAGTATCGGTGATCCCGCTGACCAAGAGGCCGATCACTTTTCTTTTTTCCTTTGATAAAGCCATATATCTCCCTCCGAACACGAAAACATATATAAAGGAAACTGAGCAAAAGCTCATACAGAATAATTATAACATAGTAAACTTCAGTTTGTATATTCGTTAAAATCGAATTTACTCCCCGTGTTTAGAAATATTTTATTGGACTAAATCAATTTTTAGTGCTACTATAAACAAAATTACATAGTTATTATCTGAAATTGAAATATATTTATATTTTTCTGCTATTATTGTATATAATTCTATCTCGACGTGGGATATATCTTTAATGGTCAACATATCGTTATGAATATATGTGACCGGGGGAGAGGTTACCTGTTAACACGGCAGAGGTTATTAATATGAGTGATATTAGCAGCAAAAAAAATACAGTGGATATGACCACGGGAAGTGCTACAAAGCATCTTTTGCTTTTTGCTCTCCCACTTTTTATCGGAAATCTGTTTCAGCAGTTTTACAACATGGTTGACTCCGTTATCGTCGGTAAGTTCATTAACGCCGATGCGCTGGCAGCCACGGGAAGCTGCGGATCCTTAAGCTTTCTGTTCTTTTCGTTGAGCGCAGGACTTGCTATAGGAATCGGAATCATTGTAGCACAGTACTTTGGCGCGGGAGATAAACGCAAGATCAGGGAGACCATCGCCAGCTCTTTCTATGTACTGGTCATTTCGGCCCTTGTGGTCACTGCCATAGGGTTCATACTGGCAAGACCGATACTTAAGCTTTTGAATACTCCTGAGGGTCCTATTCTGGAGAATGCAGTAGTATACCTGCGCACCACGGTCTGCGGAATACTTTTTATCGCCCTTTATAACGGCGTTTCATCGGTGCTCCGCGCTCTGGGTGATTCCAAGACACCCCTTGTTTTCCTGATCATTTCCAGCTTCCTGAATGTTGGAATGGATCTGCTTCTTGTTATCAAGTTTGACATGGGCGTGTTCGGAGTGGCTCTGGCAACTGTTATCGCACAGGCTATTTCGGCGTTTATAAGTCTGATCTACGCATTTGTTAAGGTACCTTATTTCAGGCTCTCAAAGGAAGAGTTAAAGCCAAACAGACATATTATCATGCACTCCTTCAGACTGGGCATTCCCCTTGCGATACAGAGCTCCATGATCGCTATTTCCCTGATCGTGCTTCAGGGTGTGGTAAATACTTTTGGACACACGGCAATGAGTGCATTTACCATCACATCAAAGATCGACATTGTGGTGTCCATGTTTTACAACGCGATCAGCAGTGCTCTTACTACCTTCTGCGGACAGAACTTCGGTGCAAAAAAGTACGACCGTGTCAAGGGCGGATACAAGCGTGGCGTGTTGTTTATGATCATATACAATATCGTGATCATACCCACGGTTTTCTTCCTGAGCCGTCAGATAGTGGGATTCTTTGTAAATGAGCCGGAGGTTATAGAGCTAGGCATCAAGGCGGTGCATATCACATGCTTTATGTACCTGGCATTGGCGCTTATTTATGTTCCCCGCGGTACCTTGAACGGGGTGGGAGACGCAAGCTTCTCCCTTATTAACGGTATCACTGAGGTTGTGTGCAGAGTGGCATTCTCCTTTGGACTGACCATGATACCTGTAATCGGACAGATGGGCATCTGGTACGCCACCGGCCTCACCTGGCTGTTCACAGCCATCATATGTAATATCAGATATTTTTCAGGTGTATGGTATAAAAAGCTTCCGAAGCCGGAAGAGAATTTACAGAAAGGTTAAAGCTTATGGATTACAACAAAGCAAGAAATCAGGCCCCCCGTCATTGCAGTGTAAACGAGGACGGATCACAGATTTTTCTATACAAGACCCCCGGATTCTTTTCTGAGATACAGAGAATAGAATACCCTGAGCACAATCCCTTTTGCGTGACGGATCACTGGCATGACGAAGTGGAATTCCTCTACTGCAAGAGCGGAAGCTTCATCTACACCGTGGA
>CACXGM010000045.1 GCA_902767075.1 uncultured Lachnospiraceae bacterium | reverse complement strand
GGGCTTCGGAAACTTCTTCGGAGGTTCACTGATCAAGATCTCGGGAGCGGATGTTCCTTCCATCGCTCTTTCGGCCACAAGTAAATATTTTAAAGCCGGATTTCCTTTTGCGGACAAATTGGGATGGTTTGGAAACATCTTCCTTTCCTACGGATTTTTGGCTTATCTTTCGATCATTGTGGCAGTATTTGCCGCTGTTATTCTTAAGAAGACCCGCACGGGACTCCATTTAAGAGCAGTGGGAGAGAGCCCCGCAACAGCGGACTCTGCCGGCATCAATGTCACAGCATACAAATACGGAGCTACCTGCATCGGATGTGTTATCGCAGGCTTCGGCGGACTGTATTACGTTATGGATTATGCATGCGGAGTATGGTCGAATGATGCCTTCGGAGACAGAGGATGGCTTGCCATAGCTCTGGTTATCTTCACTATCTGGAAGCCGGATCTGGGTATTCTGGCTTCGATCCTTTTCGGCGGTCTCTATATTCTCTATCTATATATTCCTACCGGAATGGACCATATGGAACTTCAGCAGCTTTACAAGATGGTTCCCTATGTGGTCACTCTCATCGTGCTCGTTATCACCAGCATGAGAAACAAGAGGGAGAATCAGCCACCCGCTTCTCTGGGACTTCCATACTTCAGAGAAGAGAGATAAGACTTGTATAAAAATGCAAAAATATGCTAAAATTAATAGCTAAGCGTGTTTCACGTATTTTCTCAAAGGAGATTTGATATGGTCAAAGTTGCAGTACTTGGATACGGCACTGTAGGAAGCGGTGTTGTACAGGTTATCAAAGACAATCAAAAGTATGTCAGCAAAAAGTCCGGAACAGACGTTGATGTTAAATATATTTTAGATCTGCGCGATTTCCCCGGAGACCCTTACGAAAACCTCGTAACACATGAGTTTGATGATATTTTAAACGATCCCGAGGTTTCCGTTGTATGTGAGACAATGGGCGGTGTGGGAGCAGCATATAAGTTTTCCAAGGCATGCCTTGAGGCGGGAAAGAGCGTTTGCACCTCCAACAAAGAGTTGGTTGCAAAGAACGGTCCCGAGCTTTTGGAGATCGCAAAGGAACACAACTGCAGCTATCTTTTCGAGGCCAGCGTCGGCGGCGGTATTCCTATTATCCGTCCTATCATGGACGCTCTTGCCGCAGAAAAGATCGAAAGCATTTTAGGTATACTAAACGGCACCACAAACTACATTCTCACCAAGATGAAGGATGAGGGTGCAGACTTTGATGATGTACTTAAGCAGGCTCAGGATCTTGGATATGCCGAGAGAAATCCGGAGGCTGATATTGAGGGTCATGATGCCTGCAGAAAGATCGCGATCCTCTCTTCACTGATGCTGGGTCAGACCGTGGACTCCGAGAAGCTTCATACCGAGGGCATCAGCAAGATCACAGGAGCAGACTTCACTTATGCGAAGGCTATGGGTAAGTCCATTAAGCTCCTGGGCGTCAGCGAAGCTGGAGAAAATGAGGACGAAGTGCTGGCATTTGTTGCACCCTTCATGATAGACGAGTCCCACCCGCTTGCCATGGTAAATGATGTATTTAACGGTATTTTCGTTACCGGTAATATGGTGGGCAATACCATGTATTACGGAAAGGGAGCAGGAAAGCTTCCCACCGCCAGTGCGGTTGTTGCCGATGTTATCGACGCAGCCAGACATGTGGGCAAAAATGTTCCCTGCTATTGGGAGGGTAAAGAGGCAAAGCTTCTTGACTTTAATGAAGTAAGCCATTCTTTCTTTGTGAGAGTAAAGGCAGAGGCTCTTGGAGAGATAAAGAGCCTTGTTCCCGGCGGGGAAGTCGTGAATGCGGATGTTCCCGGTCAGGCAGGAATACTCACGGGAGAGATCAAGGAAAAAGATTTTGCAGCCATAGAGAGTAAGCTTGGCGAAAAGATACTTGGAAAGATTAGAGTATATAAGGAGAATTGACATTAAAATGGCTAAGGTAGTTAAGTTCGGCGGAAGTTCACTTGCAAGCGCAGAGCAGTTTGAGAAAGTCGGAAGTATTATCCGCGCAGAGGAGGAGAGAAGATTTGTAGTTCCTTCTGCTCCCGGAAAAAGATACAAGGAAGATACCAAGGTCACAGATATGCTGTATGCCTGCTATGATCTGGCAGAGCATGGCAAGGATTTCAAAGCACAGTTAGAGGAGATCAAGCAAAGATACGAAGAGATCATCAACGGACTTAAGCTTAATATGTCCCTTGATGAGGAGTTTAAGACCATCGAGAAGAACTTCAAGGAGAAGGCAGGCAAGGACTATGCCGCATCCAGAGGTGAGTTCTTAAACGGTAAGGTAATGGCGGTTTACCTCGGATTTGATTTTATCGATTCCGCTACTGTTATTTTCTTTAATGACGACGGAAGCTTCGATGCGGAAAAGACTAATAAGGTCCTCTCGAAGAAGCTTGAGAAGATGGACAATGCCGTTATCCCCGGATTCTACGGATCATATGCCGACGGAAGAGTAAAGACCTTCTCAAGAGGCGGCTCCGATATCACCGGATCCATTGTGGCTAAGGCTATTCATGCAGATGTATATGAGAACTGGACCGATGTATCCGGTATTCTCGTCACCGATCCCAGGATCATTGAGAACCCCCAGAAGATAGATACCATCACCTATCTGGAACTCAGGGAGCTTGCATACATGGGATTCTCCGTTCTTCACGAGGATGCGATCTTCCCCGTGAGACAGGAAGGCATTCCCATCAATATCAGAAATACCAACGCTCCCTCCGACAGCGGAACATGGATCGTTGGAAGCACGGGACAGAAGTCAAAGTTCATCATCACCGGTATTGCCGGAAAGAAGGGCTTCTGCGCTGTAAATATAGAAAAGGATATGATGAACTCCGAGATAGGCTTTGGAAGAAAGGTTCTCCAGGCCTTCGAGGAAAATGATATTTCATTTGAGCATCTTCCCTCCGGAATCGACACCATGACAGTTTTTGTTCATCAGGATGAGTTCATGGACAAGGAGCAGAAGGTTGTTTCCGCAATCCAGAGAATGGCAAAGCCCGACAAGATCGACATCGAATCCGATCTGGCGCTTATCGCTGTAGTGGGACGTGGAATGAAGTCTGCAAGAGGAACTGCGGCACGTATTTTCTCAGCTCTTGCACATGCTCACATCAATATCAAGATGATCGATCAGGGTTCATCCGAGATGAATATCATCATCGGTGTTACCAATGAAGATTTTGAAAACGCAATAAAGGCTATTTATAATATCTTTGTGGAAACTTGTCTTTAAGTAAATTTTTATTTTTGGATAAAGCTTATGTCTAAGAGAAGAAATAAAAAAAGAAATATTGAGAAGAGCCGAAACTCTCAGGCAATGTCAGAGAATCTGTCCTCAGAGGATGCTGCGTTGGAAACAGAAGGCAGCGAGGCGGAGACTGACAGCCCGGAGAATCGTGAAACCGTATCCGAAGAGGTATTCTTCGATACGGAAAACGAGCAGAGTGAGGGCGAGGATGCAGAGGTTTCCGAGATCATAAAGGAAGCTATCAGCGAGGATGAGAAAAACCTCGAAGAAAAGCCGGAAGAACCGGAGCAGGAAGAAAAAGCCGGTAAAGCACCCGAAAAGAATCAGAATACTACACAGTATTCAGAGGAAGCCAGGGAAGAGTTTGAAGAAGCTCAGAGAAAACAGGCTATCAAGACCAAAAAGTCTAACGAAGAGCGCATCGAAAAAACAAAAGAAGATGACGAAAAGCGCATAGCCAGAAGAAAAAGAAGAATACGTAACCAGGTGATAGCATACCTCTCCGTATTTTTGGTCATTGCACTTATCGTCGGCGGCGGAGCCTTTGCGGTGAAGCATTTCATAATAGATGGGGGACTGCTTAAGAACAACGGTGGAGCTGCAGGCAATACCACGGCTGAAGTTTCTGACACAGATACGGACACCGCCGACGCTGAAGTAACCGATGGTGATATTACGGATGATACTGCGGCAGTCGAACCGGAACCTGAACCGGAGCCGGTGATCACAGAGCCCGAGCCGGAACCCGAACCTGTTCCCGAGGTTGATGCGCTTGGCGATTACATCGACGGCATCATCGCGGGAATGACTCTGGAACAGAAGGTATCAGGTATCATCATGACCTCTCCGGAGGCACTTACAAAGGTCAATCTTGCCACCATGGCGGGAGAAGGCACCAGAAATGCACTGGCAAATTATCCCGTTGGCGGTATCGTATATGCCTCAAAGAATGTTACCAGCCATGATCAGTTTAATGCCATGATCAGCGGAACGATCTCAATGGTCAACCAGCCTACATTCTTTGCCATCGCTGAGGAAGGCGGAAAGAATAACAGTCCTCTTGCAAAAGTGGATTTCTATGAGGCTGTCGGAAGCCCTCAGGATATCATGGCTACAAATGATGTGGTTAATGCTCAGCAGGCAGGTGCTACCATCGGAAATGCGCTGAGTTCTCTTGGCATAAATGTAGTACTGGCACCCGTGGCAGATCTGTCCAGCGAGGCAGCCGAAAGCCTGGATGGCAGAACCTTTGGCAATACGCCGGTTGACGTTCTCGGCTATGTCAGCTCCATGGAAAACGGACTGGAGGAGGGCGGAGTCACCGCTTGCCTTAAGTATTTCCCCGGACAGGGATATGCTACTTCGGATCCGGAAACCTCACGAACTGTTATTGATAAGAGCGAGGAAGATTACAGGGCAGGAGACCTGCAGGTATATCAGGCCTGTGTTGACAACGGGACCAAAATGATCATGATCAGCAATGCAGTCATAAATGCATTTGATGATTCACAGCCTGCCTCTCTTTCGGAGCATATCGTTACAGATATTCTCAGAAATGAAATGGGATACGAGGGAGTGATCCTTTCAGGTAATCTCGGTGATGCGGCTATCATGGATTACTATGGTGCGGACGAGGCAGCAATTCTGGCTATCAAGGCTGGTTGCGACATGATCCTGAACCCTTATGAATTTGAGACTGCTTATAACGGCATTATCAAAGCAGTGGGAGACGGCGTGATCTCCGAGGAGAGGATCAACGATTCACTTAAGAGGATTTATCGTATTAAATATGCAGGAAGCGTCTGAACTTGAGATATATGTACATATTCCCTTTTGCGTAAAGAAATGTGCTTATTGTGATTTTCTATCCTTTCCCGGCACTGAAAGAACTAAAGAGGAATATGTAGCAGCGCTTCTGAATGAAATAAAATACAGAAAGAATACTGAAGTGACAGCAAAGGGGCTTGACGGCTTGTTTGCTGTCACTTCCGTTTTTTTCGGAGGGGGAACCCCCACGGTTTTAAGACCCGGGCTTTTATGTGAGATTCTGCGGACACTCAGAGAGGAGTTTATATTATCGGAAGATGCCGAGATTACCTTTGAATGTAACCCTGCAACAGCATCTTTTGAAGACTTAATGAGACTCAGATGCGCGGGATTTAATCGTATCAGCATCGGACTACAGAGCGCTGTGGACGAAGAACTAAAGCGTATCGGCCGTATACATGATCATGCTATATTTTTAGAGACATATGAAAATGCTGTAAAAGCCGGGTTCGAAAACATAAATGTGGATATCATCACTGCGCTTCCAGAGCAAAAAAAGGAAGATGTAAAAAAGACTCTGGACTCTGTACTGTCCCTTTCTCCCGTTCCCGGGCATATCTCTGCCTACAGCCTTATATTGGAGCCCGGAACAGAGTTTGAAAAAATGGATGAGGCGGGACTTCTATTTCTTCCCGATGAGGATTCGGAAAGAGAGTTTCACTGGATGGTGATAGATACTCTGGAAAGGGCAGGTTACAGACAATATGAACTCTCAAATCTCGCTTTGCCCGGATATGAATGCAGGCATAATATAGGCTACTGGACAGGAAAGCAGTATCTGGGATTCGGTCTCGGTGCATCATCCTATTTCGGTAAGGCGCGATATGCTGTCACGAGATCCATGAAAGAGTATATGGATTTCTTTGGCAGCAAAAAACGAACGGGGGAAATACCCTTGAGTGAATGTGAGAAACTGACCGACTCCGATGAAATGAGTGAGTTTATGATACTTGGACTTCGCATGACGGAGGGAATTGAGGTAAGGGAATTCTTTAATAGATTCAGCCGGAATGTGTTTGATGTATATAAAGAGCCTCTTCATAAGCATATTACCGAGGGACTTTTGGAGTGTGAGAACGGCAGGGTCAGGTTCACCAAAAGAGGACAGGATGTAGCCAATTACTGCTTGGCTGATTTTGTTTAGAACAAAGTTTCATAAAAAATCACTAAAAACAGTCCGATACTTGATTTTATTTATGGTATTATTATATAATCAGAAGTGGTTTTGAATAAATCCATACAAAATATTTAAGACGCAATTTTCTTTTGGAGAGACTGCATGAAATTTGTCAGGATGGAAAATCTTAAAACGGGGATGAGACTTGCCAGACCGATTTATTCAAAGAACGGAGTTCTCCTCTTCGAGCGTGATTCAAAGCTCAGTTCACAGGCTATAGAAAGTGTCAAAAATTTCGGACTCCTGGGTATTTATATCCTTGAACCTGCTGAGCCCCTTCCACCCATGTCGGAAGAGGACAAAGAATTCGAAAGATTCCAGACTGTTATGGTTGCGTCCATTCAGGACGAACTTGAAAAGATAATTTCCACCAGACATACCAAAAACATATTAAACATTGCGACACAGATCATTCGAAACTATGGTCATATGGAGAACAAGATAAATTTCTATCAGAATCTCCGAAGCCGCGATGATTTCGTTTCAAGGCATGCACTTAACGTGGCTATGCTCTGTACACTCATGACTCATTTGCTGAATGTTTCAAGAGAAGATCAGCAAAAGATAGTTTTTGCCGCGCTGGTTCATGATATCGGCCGGCTGAGATCAAAAAACGAAGAGATCTTTGAAAACAGCGGAGATGCCGATAAGCGTCAGGCTCTTTTCGGAGAGACTCTGTCAGCCTATGATATTTTGGAAGATGCTTTTGCCACGGAAGGCACTGCCATAAAGAGGATATGTACTCAGGCTATCAGGATGCAGACAGACAGGGAGAACGGAAAAGAACCCACCTTTGCCATGGAAAAGATGGTCATCGGTGCGAAGATCCTTCTGGTGGCAAATATATATGACGAAAAGACAGCTATGAACCTGAGTGGTGAGAGTGAGTCGGAGGTCAAGGCTATAAAGGAATTCATCGATCATCCGGAATTCTATGATTCCGAGGTGGTGAAGGCACTTCTCTCTTCTATAAATATCCTGTTCCCCGGAGTGAGCGTTGAGCTCAGCACCGGAGAGAAGGCACTGGTACTTTCGGAGAATGTATTTAATGTTCTTCAGCCTACGGTACTTTCATTTAAGGACAATTCGATCCTTGATCTGTCGCTAAAGGCGAATAGTGATATATATGTTATGGATATAATGAAGACACTTGATAATCGTTATATCATGGACACGGACGTTTTAAAAAATATTACAGGGGGTTCAAACTAATGCTTGATATCCAGGAAGTTCTTAAAAAAGCAAAAGAGGCAGGGGCGAGTGATGTTCATATTACGGTAGGTATTCCTCCCAAGATGCGTGTAAACGGCAATCTTATCACTATGGACGAGTATCAGAGAATGCTTCCCGCAGATACCCTTGACGTGGTGCTGAACATTACCACAGATGCGCAGCGCGCGAAATTTGAGGAGCGCGGTGAGTTTGATATGTCCTTCTCCATTCCAAATGTAGGACGTTATCGTGTTAATATCTATAAGCAGAGAGGATCTGCCAGCCTGGCGTTCCGTCTCGTCGGTACCGTAGTTCCCACCGCTGAGTCCCTGGGAGTTCCCCCTTCAGTTATGGAACTCTATCAGAGAAAGAGAGGACTGGTTCTGGTAACAGGACCTACAGGAAGCGGTAAATCCACCACTCTTGCAGCGATCATCGACAAGATCAATAATTTCCGTGATGCTCATGTTATCACGTTGGAGGATCCTATCGAGTACCTGCACCAGCACAAGATGTCCATGGTAAACCAAAGAGAGATCGGTCTGGACTCTAACAACTATGCAAATGCACTTAGGGCTGCTCTTCGTGAGGACCCTGATGTTATTCTCGTGGGAGAGATGAGAGACTTTGAAACCATCAGCGTTGCCATCACTGCAGCCGAGACAGGTCACCTGGTTCTTTCAACACTCCATACCATCGGCGCAGCAAGTACCGTAGACCGTGTTATCGACGTATTCCCTCCTCATCAGCAGCAGCAGATCCGTGTACAGCTGGCAAACGTTCTCGAGGCAGTTGTATCACAGCAGCTGATCCCTACTGCGGACGGAAAGGGCCGTGTGGCTGCATTCGAGGTAATGCATGCAAACCACGCCGTGAGAAACCTTATCCGTGAAGGAAAATCACATCAGCTTGCATCCGTAATGCAGACCAACAGAAAACTCGGTATGATCACCATGGATGAAGCTATCCAGGCACTGTATTTTGACGGAAGGATCGACAGAGAGCAGGCTATCAACTTCGCTCAGGATCCTGATGCAATGGAGATGAAGCTTTAATTCATCCTTTGCAGGAGATCACAGATTTCTCCAGTATTCCAGATTGGGTCTGAAGCCGGCAGCTTCCAGAATATGCTTTTTGAGTATCTTTTCCGAGGAATCCAGATCTGCGATGGTACGCGAAACCCGCAGTATCCTGTGGTAAGATCGAAGGCTTAGGGAGAGGGTCTCATAGAGATTCTCGATAAAGTTCTTTTCATCACTGTCAAGACGGCAGTATTTATCTATATCGGACCCGGATATTTCTGAATTAAAACGATATGCTGATGAGGCGTATCGTTTTTTTTGTATTTCCCGGGCTGCCATAACCTGACTGCGCATCTTACGACTGCTTATGCGTCCGGCTTTATTTGACATATCATTAAGAGAAACCCGGCTCATTTCTACACACAGATCGATCCTGTCCAATATGGGTCCGGATATCTTACTCAAATATCTTTTCAAAACAGGCTCACTGCAGGTGCATTTGTTCCTGTCGGGATAATATCCGCAGGGACAGGGATTCATGGCGCATATCATCAAAAAGTCTGCGGGGTAGCTCAGGCTGTAATTTGCCCGGGATATATTTATTCTGTGCTCCTCCAGGGGCTGTCTGAGGCTTTCCATCACTCTTTTATCAAATTCGGTGAACTCATCAAGAAAGAGTACCGACCGGTGTGCTAAGGATATTGCTCCGGGTTTTGGGTGCTGACCTCCTCCGAGAAGGGCGGGAAGTGTGATGGAATGATGGGGTGATTGAAACCCCCTTTTTGTGATAAGGGGTGTATCTTCGCTGAGCTTACCCGCTACACTGTAGATGGCTGTTACTTCAAGACTCTCATCCAGGGAAAGAGGGGGAAGGATGGTAGGAATCCTCTTTGCTATCAGCGATTTACCCACACCGGGAGGACCGGTCATCAGCATACTGTGAAAACCGGCTGCTGAAATGACTGCTGCTCTCTTTGCCGATTCCTGTCCCGAGACATCGGAAAAGTCAGGCATATCGACAGAAGAGTATTCGGATTCTTCAAAAAACTCCTTTACATCGATTCGGGTTACAGGAAGGTCTTTACCTGATGGAGAACGCAGGAATTCCACAACATCAGTAAGGCGCGATGCACCCCTTACGGTGATGCCCGGTATCACAGCACCTTCTCGCACGTTCTCTGTAGGAACTATACACTCTTTTATATTGCTTTTTGCCGCTTTTGAGACAATGGGAAGCACGCCTCTGACGGGCTTTATCTCACCGTTTAATCCAAGTTCACCTATTATCAGGATCCTGTCCGCGCATCCCGGCGGGATGACTCCCGAACTTTCCAGAATACCAATGGCAATGGGCAGGTCGTAGGCTGTACCTTCCTTGTGGATATCCGCAGGGGAGAGATTGACGGTGATACGGGCCACGGGCACGGGATAACCCGCATTTTTAAGGGCGGACCAGACCCTCTCTCTGGATTCTTTCACTTCACTTCCGGGACAGCCAACCATGGAAAACATGGGAAGACCCGAGGAAATATCCACTTCGACATTTATGATCAGTGCGTTCACGCCAAGAAGTGCACCGGATATGGTTTTACTGTACATAAGCTCCTCCTCATTTATATGTTCTGACAAATGCTCCCTGACTGACCTGTTTTACATGACCATCGATCAAGAGCTGCATAAGAGTCATGGAAATCTGCGGGTAGCTGCATTCCGGTAGTTTAATGCAGAGTTCGTCGGTGGTCATGGGAGAGAGGGACAGGTTTTTTAGTATATCTTCTTCATCCTTTGACAGTCCCTGGGGCAGATCGTCATTTCCCGCAAAGTTTCTGTGTTTTTGCTTCGTATCCTCCGAAAAAGTGCGGTGTCGTATCCTCTTTTCATCCTTAGAGGGTATAAATATACCGCTTTCCCCGTTTTTTTTTGACTCAAATATCTCCATCAGTTCGCACAGGAAGATCTCCGGGGACAGGAAAACATTTGCACCCTGCCCTATGAGACTGTTACATCCGTCGCTGAGTCTATCGGTTATCTTACCGGGAACGGCATATATTTCACGGCCCTGTTCCAAAGCGGTATCGACAGTTATGAGGGTTCCGCTCTTTTGTCTGGCTTCCACCACGATCACTGCATCGCTGAGACCGCTGACTATGCGGTTCCTGGGAGGGAAGTTTATTGAGAGAGCTTTTTCTCCCGGAGGATACTCGGATATTATCCCGCCCCTTTCTTTCAGCTGCTCATATAAGCCTTTATTTGAAGGTGGATAGCAGACATCCGCGCCGCTGCCCAGCACTGCATAGGATGAACCACCGCTTTCTAGAGCGGCTTTTTGACTAATTCCGTCGATACCTCTGGCCATGCCGCTCACTACCTGGACGCCGGCCCTGCCAAGATATGTTCCCACAGCCTTTGAAATCGTTTCTCCATAGGGGGAGCACTGCCTTGCTCCGATAATGGCAACCGCGGGCATATCATCGGCAGGCAGATTCCCGATATACCATATGCCCAGGGGCGCTCCGGGGATAGCCCTTAGTCTTATGGGATAATCAAGTTCATAGATCGTGGTAAAGTGCATGTCTTCCGGAAGGGCTGTGCCTAAAGAATCCTTTGCTTTTATTATTTTTTTAACCAGTCCCGGAGACAGCAGGTCCGGTAATTCCTTTGGATCCGTGCTGAAAATCGCGGACGCGGAACCGAAATGATCCGTCAGTTCTTTTCCGAGCCGTCCGTTTAAGCCCTTGACGCTGCATAGCGCACGTATATAATCCTTCTCTTGTGAAATGTCCATAAGATCCACCCCCGTTTTATTCATACTGCAATTTCTGTAATGCCTTATAATAGATCTGCGCACGCAGAAATAAAGCCTGTGCAAAAAAAATAATAAACCAATGCGGTAAATTGACCTGATCACAGGTCGGATGTGGGCGAACGCCCGAATGCCTGAAGCGGCATAGACCCAATAATATATTTTTAGAGGATTTTAGTCAACTGAAAAAACAGACAAGATATTGTACCTCAAATTGGAAGGTCTGCACAAAAAACAGCGCTCTGTTAGATACTTGTCAGGTTTGAAGATATGTTATATACTATATGTTGTGTTTTTTATATTTTGAATACGAGGTGATTATAAATCATGGCACTTTTAGAACAGTGGCGCAAAGTTGCATACAATGAAAACGAAGACCAGCAGAAGCTTCAGGCTCTCTGGGCCAATTATTTTAAAGAGGAGAAGGACATTTATGCTCAGCTCCTTCAGTCTCCCGATACAGTAGTGAGCGGAACAGTCAAGGAACTTGCCGAAAAGTACGGTGTTACCGTTATGACTATGACCGGATTCCTGGATGGCATCAATGACAGCCTTAAGGAAAAGAATCCCATCGAAGAGATGGAAGAGGATACAGTTGTTCAGCTTGGCTTTGACACCAAACTCCTGTACAAGAACATGGTGGGAGCTGATGCAGACTGGCTCTACAACCTTCCAGAGTGGGAGGCCATCTTTGATGAGAATACCCGTAAGGCTCTTTACAAGGAGCAGAAATCTTCTACTACCATCGTAAAGGAACCTAAGATCTATCCCAATGATCCATGCCCTTGCGGAAGCGGCAAAAAGTACAAGAAGTGCTGCGGAAAGAAGTAGTTTTTCTAAGGGCTGACCCTGAAAAGGGGAGCCCTTTGCTTTTTATCAAATGATCAGAGAGGTGATTCTTTATGAAGGAGCTTAGCGAATATATCAGAAGTATTCCGGATTTTCCGGAACCGGGTATCATTTTCAGGGATGTTACCAGTGTATTGGAGGATGCGGAAGGGTTTAAGCTTGCCATCGATACGATGCAGGATCTGGTAAAGGATATGCAGATCGATGCTATCGTGGGTGCGGAGTCAAGAGGCTTCATATTTGGTGCGCCCATTGCATACAATCTCGGCAAGCCTTTTCATCTCATCAGAAAAAAGGGCAAGCTCCCCTGTGAAACCATAGAAGAATCCTATGATCTTGAGTACGGAAGCGCCACCATCGAGATCCACAAGAACAGCATCAAACCGGGTCAGAAGGTTCTGCTGGTGGACGATCTCATCGCTACAGGAGGTACCACAAAGGCTATGATCAACCTGGTGGAAAAGCTTGGCGGCGAGGTTGCCGGTGTTGTGGTACTCATAGAACTGGCAGGTCTTAAAGGCCGAGAGAAGATCGCAGGCTACAGACTGGATGCAGCCATCACCTACGAAGGAAAATAAATTTTTTATCAGAGGTTAAGTATATGGCAGAAGATAATGTGGTATCAAGCGCTGCTATAGATACCAGCCATATAACTAAATATGATGATTTCGTGTCGCCGGACAAACTGTATGCCCAGCTTATTTCGGCTGTGCAAAAGTACCACCCCAGCGATGACATCTCAATGATCGAAAAGGCTTATAGGACAGCCTCTGAAGCTCACAAGGAACAGGTCAGAAAATCCGGTGAGCCCTATATCATCCACCCCTTGAACGTGGCTATTATCCTTGCTGAGCTGGAAATGGACAAGGAGACCATAGCCGCAGGTCTTTTGCATGATGTTGTGGAAGACACTGTTATGACGGAGGAAGATCTGGAGAGAGAGTTCGGCTCGGATGTTGCCATTTTGGTCGACGGTGTTACTAAACTGGAAAAGCTCCCTCTTTCCACATCCATAGATCAGTCTGATGCAAAGATAGAAATGCAGGCAGAGAACCTTCGAAAGATGTTCCTGGCCATGGCAAAGGATATCCGCGTCATTATGATCAAGCTCGCAGACCGTCTTCACAATATGCGTACTCTTCAGTACCAGAAGCCGGAGAGCCAGCTCAGAATAGCGAGAGAGACACAGGAAATATATTGTCCCATAGCCCAGAGACTCGGTATCAGCAAGTTAAAGGTCGAGCTTGATGACCTGTCACTTATGTACCTTGATCCCGAGGCTTTCAAGGAACTGTCACAGAAGATAGAGATGGGCAGGACCGAGAGGGAAGAGTATATTTCAAGCATCGTTGCGGAAGTCAGCGAGCATATCGAAAATGCGGGTATTAAAGCAAAGGTGGACGGAAGAGTAAAGCACTTCTTTTCCATCTACAAGAAGATGAAGAACCAGAACAAGACTCTGGATCAGATCTATGACCTTTTTGCGGTGCGCATCATTGTGGACACCGTAAAGGATTGCTATGCGGCTTTGGGTGTCATACACGAGATGTACAAGCCCATACCCGGAAGATTTAAAGATTATATTGCGATGCCCAAGCCCAATATGTATCAGTCCCTTCATACCACACTGATCGGGTCCAGCGGCCAGCCCTTTGAGATACAGATCAGAACCTTTGAAATGCACAAGGCAGCCGAGTATGGTATCGCAGCCCACTGGAAATATAAAGAAACCTCCGCAGGTACGGGAACTGTTCACGGAGAGGAAGAAAAGCTATCCTGGCTCAGACAGATCCTGGAATGGCAGAGGGATATGTCCGATAACAGGGAGTTCCTGAACCTCTTGAAGAATGATCTCGATCTGTTTGCGGACAATGTATATTGCTTTACTCCCACGGGAGAAGTCAAGAACCTCCCTGCAGGTTCCTGCCCCATTGATTTTGCATACAGTATTCACAGCGCAGTGGGTAATCGTATGGTGGGTGCCAGGGTAAACGGAAAGCTTGTACCCATTGATTACAAGATCAAAAACGGAGACCGTATCGAAGTCATCACTTCCCAGAATACAAAGGGTCCCAGCCGCGACTGGCTGAATCTTGTAAAGAGTACCCAGGCAAAGAATAAGATAAATCAGTGGTTCAGAAATGAATCAAAGGATGTTAACGTGGCAAAGGGCCGCGAGTATCTTTTGAACTATTGTAAGTCAAAGGGTATCGACCTCTATGCCTTAATGACTCCGGATTACCAGAATGAGCTGGTGAAAAAATATGGACTTCACGACTGGGAGGGCGTTCTTGCTGCCGTAGGTCACGGTGCATTGAAGGACGGTCAGGTCGTAAATAAGATAAAGGACCTCTATGATGCCGATCACAAACAGGTGATGACAAAGGAAGAGGTGCTTGAAGCCATAGCGGAAAATGCCGCAGCCAATGCAAACAAGCCTAAGATCAAGAGCAGAAGCGGTATCGTGGTAAAGGGAATAACGGACCTGTCCGTGAGATTTTCCAAATGCTGTTCACCTGTTCCCGGAGATGAGATCGTGGGCTTTGTCACCAGAGGAAGAGGTATATCCATACATCGTACCGACTGCGTGAACATTCTGTGCCTCCCCGAGCTTGACAGAGCCAGACTTATAGACGCGGAGTGGCAGGAGCCGGATAACAAAACCGGTGAGAAATACGTTGCGGACATCAAGATCTATGCCAATGACAGAAACGGTCTTTTGGCTGATGTTTCAAGAGCTCTCACGGAAAAGAACATCAATATTCTCTCCATGAACACCAAGACAAACCGTCAGGGTGTAGCCACCATGCAGACTTCCTTTGAAATCTCGGGTAAGGAAGAACTTGAAAGGATCATCGATAAGATCCGCGGAATCGAAGGTATCGTAGATATTGAGAGAGCCATCGGTTAGTTGATATGTTTAGGCCGGTTTAAAGGGTTTACTTTAATTCAGGAGTTATAATGGCAGATATTAAGATAGGTCGAATGGTAATAGGTGCTGTAGCTACAAACAGTTATTTTTTGTACCGCGAAGGAAACAGTGAATGCGTGGTTATTGATGCCCCCGATAAGGGCAAGGAAATGGCCGCAGCACTTAAGAAAAACGGCTTTGAACCCATAGCCCTCCTTCTTACCCATGGTCATTTTGATCATATTTGGGGAGCAAGTGAGTTCAGAAGTGCCACAAGCGCAAAGATATATGCCCTTGACAAGGAGCAGGAGCTGTTGGAAAACAGTACCCTCAATGTTTCGGCACAGTCCGGCAGACCTACGACCGTAAAGGTAAACAGATATTTAAAAGACGGCGAAGAGATTGAACTTGCCGGCATTAAGTTCAGGATCATCGCTACGCCGGGGCATACAGTGGGAAGCTGTTGCTTTTACGTTGAGGAAGCCGGCTTTTTGCTTGCGGGAGATACACTGTTCCAGGAGTCTGTGGGCAGGAGCGATCTTCCTACCGGAAGCGGAGCAACGCTTGGAAGGTCAATTCAGGAAAAGCTCCTGGTGCTGCCTGAAGATACAAGAGTTTATCCGGGACACGGAGATGAGACCACCATCGGTCACGAAAAGAAGTACAATCCTTTCGTAGCCGGAGGAGAGGACATATGGGAATAAAGTTTTTAAAGATAGATCAGGAAAAGTACGGATATGATGTGCTGGCTCTTTTCCAGTCATTTTATCCGGAGCATAGCTGGCAGCTTGTTTTTCCGGGCTGCCGTGAGCAGATCATAAAAGAAGCCGAGGAGATCGGCTTTTTTGCTGAACTGATTTTTTCCGAGGAAGAAAACGGGAAAGTATCGGTAAGCTTCTTTGATGAACCCGGGAGCCCGGAAGAAAAGGGGGAAACAAAGGTCTATCCCGGAGGTCTGGGAGCGGATTTTAAAGAGGGCTTTGGCAATTGGCTTTATGATACCTTGGCTGAAAGAACCGGACGTACGCTTCCATGGGGAACTTTAAACGGAGTCAGACCCACCAAGCTGGCATATCAGAGGATCATTTCCGGAGAAAGTGATGAGGCCATCAGAGAGTACTATCTCAAAGAGCGGAGAACATCCCGGGAAAAAGCAGATCTTGCCATAGAGATCGCAAAAAGAGAAAGTAAGATCCTGGGAGACCTTCATTTGGAGGACGGCTACAGTCTTTATATAGGAATTCCCTTTTGCCCAACTACATGCCTTTATTGTTCCTTCACTTCATATCCGATAGCCAGATTTAAAAAGGAAGTGGATCTGTATCTTGATGCGCTGATAAAGGAACTTAAATATGTCTCTGTGATGATGGCAGGGAAAAAGCTCGATACCGTCTATATCGGCGGAGGTACTCCCACCACCCTTGAACCGGATCAGCTTGAGAGGCTTCTTGGCATCGTGGAAGAGCATTTTGATCTGTCGGGGCTGTTTGAATATACGGTGGAGGCGGGAAGAGCCGATTCCATTACGGAAGATAAATTGAAGGTCTTGAAAGCACACGGGATCACCAGAATCTCTATCAATCCTCAGACCTTTAATCAGGAGACTCTTGATTTTATCGGGCGCAAAGCTACTGTTGCACAGCTTTTGGAAGTATGGCCCATGGCAAGAAGTCTTGGTTTTGATAATATCAATATGGATATTATACTGGGACTTCCGGGGGAAGGCAGAGAGCAGGTTGAAAAGACCATGGAAAAGGTGATGGAACTAAAGCCTGATTCACTGACTGTTCATTCCCTTGCCATAAAGCGCGCCTCCAGACTGGCACAGTGGATAATCCAGAACGGCAAAGAAACTCTTAAGTCCTCGGATGATGTGATGGAGATCGCCGCATCCGGTGCAAGGCAGCTTGGGCTTGTTCCCTATTATCTGTACCGCCAGAAGAACATGAGCGGGAATCTTGAAAATGTAGGCTTTTCAAAGCCGGATAAATACGGGATCTATAATATCCTCATAATGGAGGAGGTTCAGTCCATAGTGGCCGTGGGTGCAGGAACCGTCTCAAAGAGGGTGTTTTATGAGGACGGCCGGATAGAAAAGCTTGAAAGATGCGAAAATGTCAAAGAAGTGCCAATGTACTGTGAAAAGATAGAAGATATGCTGGACAGGAAAAGGGTACTCTTTTATAGTAATGATATGAGAGTTTAACTGCAGTGAGGTGAGGATATGCGACTTATTTTTGTGAGACACGGGGAGCCTGATTACGTAAAGGATTGCCTTACTCCGACCGGCGAAAAACAGGCGGAGGCAGGAGCCAAAAGGCTTGCATCCGAAGGAATCGAGGAGATTTATTCTTCTCCCAACGGAAGAGCTTTTCAGACTGCAAGCTATACTGCGAAGGAATTGGGACTTCCCATCACTGTGCTTGATTATATGCACGAGATCACCTGGGGCGGTGAGGGACTTCCCGAAAACGGACATCCCTGGATGCTCAGCGATCGCATGATATTTGAAGAAGGTTTTGATTTCTACAGGGAAGATTGGAAAAAACATCCCTATTTTGCAAATAATGCTGCCACAAGGGACTATGAGTATGTCACTTCACAGTTTGATCTTCTCATGGAAAAACTGGGGTATAAGCACGAAGGAAATCACTTCCTTTGCACCGCCGAAGAGGATAAGACAGTGGCATTATTCAGCCACGGAGGATCGGGCGGAAGTGTTTTAGCAAATCTTCTGGGGCTCCCGATGCCCTATGTATTTACTGTGATGCCCTATGAATTTGTATCTATCATCATTCTGAATTTTCCTGTAATGCCCGGAAAATATGTTTTCCCCAGACTTGAAGTTTTCAATGATACAAATCATACAAAGGGAATCTCCAATGGCCTGGTATTACAACAGGAGAGTATAGATTTTAATTAAAACTGATGTAAAGGAGGTAAGCGGATGGACAGGCAGTATATAGCAATAGATTTGAAGTCTTTCTATGCCTCCGTTGAATGCGTTGAAAGAGAACTGGATCCGCTTACCACCAATCTTGTCGTGGCGGATGCTTCACGAACAGAGAAAACTATTTGCCTCGCGGTCTCACCCGGACTTAAGAAATATGGAATCCCGGGCAGGCCGCGTCTTTTTGAAGTGGTTCAGGCCGTTAACGGCGTAAATGCCGAGAGGCGTGTTGTGGCACCGGGAAAGAAACTGACGGGCAGTTCTATATTTGAAAATGAGCTGACGGAGGATCCGAGCCTTGCTGTGGATTACATAACAGCTGTTCCCAGAATGGCACTTTATATGTCTTACAGTACCAGGATCTACAAGATATACCTGAGGTACATCGCTCCGGAGGATATTCATGTCTATTCCTGTGACGAGGTGTTTATGGATGTTACATCATACCTTGCCACCTATAAGCTCACGGCCCATGAACTTGCGCTTAAGATGATCCGCGAGGTGCTGTCCGAAACAGGTATCACAGCAACCGCAGGCATTGGCACCAATCTGTATCTGTGTAAGGTAGCTATGGATATCGTGGCTAAAAAGATGCCTGCAGATGCCGACGGTGTGAGGATCGCGGAACTGAATGAAAGGTCCTATAGGGAGCAGCTGTGGGATCACAGACCCCTTACTGACTTCTGGCGGGTTGGACGAGGTACCGTAAGACGACTGGAAAAGATGGGACTCTATACCATGGGGGACATATGTGCCTACTCGGAGACCTGCGAGGATGCTCTTTACAAGGTGTTTGGAATAAATGCAGAGCTTCTTATCGATCATGCATGGGGGTGGGAACCCTGCACCATGGATATGATAAAGAGCTTCAAGCCATCAACCAACAGTGTCAGCAACGGGCAGGTCTTGCAAAGACCCTATGCATATTCAGAGACTGCTATCATAGTTCGCGAGATGACAGAGGTTTTGTGTCTGGATCTGACAAAGAAGGGGGTTTTGACAAGACAGGTGGGGCTGAACGTTGGATACGAGTCTGTGAAGAATGTAAAAGAACTGGGAGATTATGATGGTGAGATAACGCTTGATATGTATGGCAGAATGATGCCGAAGGGTGCCCACGGAACCATCAATCTTCCTGAGTATACTTCTCAAAGAAGTGTGATCATGGAGGCTATGATGGAGCTCTTTGAGAGGATAGTGAACCCCGTTTTTTTTGCCCGCAGGATAAATGTTGTGGCACTAGATCTGAAAACAGAAGAGACACTGCCGGAAAAGGAAGAGTTCGAACAACTGAGCCTTTTTAACGATTACGAAGCAGAAGAAAAAAAGAGAAAAGAGCAGGAAGAAAGAAAGAAAAAAGAAAAAGCCCTGCAGGAAGCAGAGCTTTCTATTAAACAAAAGTTTGGCAAAAATGCCATTTTAAAAGGAACCAATTTCCTTGAAGGTGCCACTGCCATGGAGAGAAACCGTCAGATCGGCGGACACAGGGCTTAGTCATATGCCTGTTTGGGAGCTGACCGGATCAGGGGACAGATCGTGATCACCGGATCATAAAGGATAAGCGAAAGGTCAGCCGGGGCAATCTCTTAATGCGTTTATGCAGGAGACGATGATAAATACGACCACTGCCACTGTGGCTACCAATAATCCGATGTAGACCCACATGAGGACCTTTGCAAAAACACTCTTTTTAAACTTGACCCTGGCTATGATCATGAGCACCCAGGATGCTATATATCCTATGCTTCCGAAACTCGAACCGACGGTAGCTATAATATCGCCAAGTTCACCGCTTCCGGAGTTTATCGATTCCAACATGTATACGGCTATGGATGCGACACCGGGAGCAAAAAGGTGCAGTCCCAGTGAGAGGAAGCATAAGAGAAGCTCCGTTTTTCTGCACGGATCGGGAGCGCTCGGAGCCGGCTGTGCGTACTGTACGTTAGGTGGCAGGGGCTGACCGTACTGAACATTCGGGGGAACCTGCTGAGTAAACTGAACATTCGGAGGAACCTGCTGAGCAAACTGAGGGTTCGGAGGAAGCTGCTGAGTAAACTGAGGATTCGGAGGAACCTGCTGAACGGGCTGCGCATTGGGAGCAGCGGGCTGAACATACTGTACGTAAGGCTGCTGCGGCGGCATTTGAGGATTAATCTGGGGATTAACCGGGGGCTGACCCTGAGGAACAGCCTGAGGCTGACTCTGGGGTATGTTACCGGTTTGAAATTGATCATCAGGATTGAAACTATCCATATTATTGCCTTTCTACATTTTTCTGAAAATCTTTTATATAACTGATTCTTTTATATTTCTGCTGATCTTCTGATTCAAAAATCTGATCTGTTTATTCATTCATTTATGATCTGAGACCAGTTTCTTTTTCTTTATAAGCCTGTTGCTTATGAGCGTCAGGGTAACCGCCATCACACCGCAGACAATGGCCGAAATCTGGTTGGACGACAGAATCTGTCCGGATTCATAATGCGATTCACGAAGATAATCTGTCCCAAACTTGGCTATTATACACAGAATCTCCACGACGATGGCAGCCACAAAAGGCTTTTTTACGCCTATAAAGAGTACCAGGCCCACCATAAAGATCAACAAAAAGATTACAGTTTCAGTCAATTGGACGGGAAATCTCGGAACTCCCTCGGTGGTGTAGATAATGTATCCTGTATGGGAATAGCATATACCGTGACAACATCCCACCACGTGACAGGCGGTCTTGGATAGACCGTACATCAGAGGTGCCGTGATGATCCAGGAGCAGATGGTTTCGGTTTCGTGATCACAATGGATCAAAAGAGAAATAAAGGAACCTGTCAGCAGTCCTATGGCACCACCGGCACCGGTAAAGCCGATGGTTTTGTGACCGGCGGATGTAATTATGGAAAAACTTAGGCCAAAGACCATGATACAGACAAAGGTGAGAAGTGCTGTATATATGATAGTATTACGCCTTACGCCCGCTCTGTACATGATCAAAGAAGCCAATATCACTCCCGTTAATATGGATGCTATAACTATGATCGAATATGCAGGAAATTCGACAGGCATCATTTCGATATGAGGGATAATTTTTTCCATAAAAAAAGTATAACTTAGAGACCGATTAAAAGGCAAGTAAAAAGTGGATTTGTGAACCGCTACGTGTTTACAAAAATGTGTATATTTATTATACTGAAAGATAATTGTAGAATGAAATACATGGTGTATCCTTGGAGGAAAGACTAATGTCTGAGATAGGAAAAGTATTGATCGTCTGCCATAATATGGGTGTTGTCGTTAAGGGCCTGGAGAGGAAACTTAACGAGGAACATATCGTCACAGAGTTTACCGGAACGGGAGTGGATTACATCGAGAAGTCCCCTTCCAAACTCTGCATTGTCTATCTGACGGATGAGCTTGACGGGATGCAGGCATATTTAAATGCGCTTATGACGGTGTCGGAAACCACGGATAAGGGCATTATTTTTCTTGGCGGAAAAAGAGAAAAGGAGCTTATGGCCAAGGCTTACCCCAGAATGAGAATCACTGCCTGGTATGACAGAGCTCTGGATATGGATCAATTTGCGAAATTTGTGAAGAAGTATCTTGAAGAAAAGCTGTTGAACAAGGATAAGAAAAAGATACTGATAGTTGATGATGATCCTACCTACGCGAAGATGGTCCGTGAATGGTTAAAGGAAGATTATCAGGTGTCCGTTGTGGTATCCGGGATGCAGGCCATCAGCTTTTTGACCAAGAACATGGTAGACCTTATCCTGCTGGATTACGAAATGCCCATAACCAACGGTCCGCAGGTGCTTCAGATGCTCAGAGAGGACCCTAGAACAGCTGTTATCCCTGTCGTTTTCCTGACAGGAGTCGGGGACAAGGAAAGTGTAGTTCAGGTCATGGCGCTTAAACCCAAGGGGTATATTCTTAAATCTTCCGGACGTGATCAGATCATATCCACTGTGAAGAACTTTATTTGATCATGAAAGATCCGGTTTATCATGAAAGACTTAACTAAAGGCAAAATATTAAGTGTTATTTTAAAATTTGCATTGCCGGTTTTTATCGGCAATCTTTTTAATCTGGCATACAATCTGGCCGATACCAGGATAATAGGCAGCTTTCTCGGAAGCGATTCCCTGGCTGCGGTAGGAAGCGTCAGTACCCTAAGTGATTTTATAACGGGATTTGTATTTGGTCTGTCAAACGGATTTGCGGTTTTGACAGCCAGATTCTTTGGAATGAAGGATGAACTTTCGGTAAGGAGATCATTTGCGCTGTCCATCGAATTCGGTGTGATCATTTCGGTTATCCTGTCCGGCGCGAGTCTGTTGGGACTTCCCATTATTTTCAGATGGCTCAATGTGATGGATGCCCATAAAACCGGTGCAACAGAATATATAACTGTTGTTATTTTAGGGCTTGTCTTTGCTTGCCTGTACAATGTTCTGGCATCTAATCTAAGAGCTATAGGAGATGCCTACACACCCCTGATATTTCTCATCCTGTCCGCAAGTTTAAATGTGGGCCTGGATATTCTGTTTGTGGGAGTCCTTAAGTTTGGAGTCAGAGGAGCGGCATTTGCCACAGTCATTTCTCAGTTCATCTCCGTTGTGTTGTGTTTTATTTATGCTCTCGTGAGGTACCCGCTCTTTAGATTCAGGTTTGCCGATCTTAAGCCCGGTCGGGAAATGAGCAGGATGCTTCTTTCCGGCGGTTTCTCCATGGGACTGATGTCAAGCCTTGTTGCTTTCGGCACACTCAGTCTTCAGACTGCCATAAATAAACTGGGTACAAATATTATAGTGGCTCATACCGGAGCCCGTAAGCTTACCAATCTGTACATGATGCCCTTCAGTGTTTTCGGGACCACCATGGCGACCTTCAGCGGACAGAATTTCGGTGCTCAGAGGGTGGACAGGATCAAGAAGGGACTTCTTACTGCTGTACTCATAAATGCAGGATGGATAGTTCTGGTTCAGATTATGAGCTGGACTGTCTGCCCATATCTTATCAAAGCTATTACAGCTGTCGATGTTAAGGAAATTGTTGATACAGCTGTTTTATATCAGAGAGTTGATACATCTTTCTATATGATCGCTGCCCTGATCACCCTGTTTAGGAATACTCTTCAAGGAATGGGAGATCATATCACACCTGTTATATCAAGCGGTCTGGAACTGCTTGGAAAGGTAGTTATAGCCTTTACTCTGGCACCTGTTATAGGATATTGGGGAATTATAGTGGCCGAACCCATAGTTTGGGCTATTATGGTAATACCTCTTGTGATCAGCATGATCCTGCGGATCAAGAGATCGGAGACGAAATGAGCAAGTTAAGTTTGAACAGGACACAGCTTAAGTTTATCGCCATTGTTTCAATGGTGATCGATCATATTGCCTGGGGATTTGTGGATTTTTATTCTCCTCTGGGACAGATACTCCATGTATGCGGCAGACTCACAGTACCCATCATGTGCTTTTTTATAGCAGAAGGTTTCAGGAAAACAAAGGACCTGAAACGATATATATTCCGTATGGCTTCCTTTGCTGCCATATCCATTATTCCATTTTATCTTTTTTTCCATGAAGAATACGATTACAGGCAGAATATCATTTTTGACCTTCTGCTGGGCTTACTTCTTTTAACTGTTCTGGAGAATAAAAAACTCAAAAAGTGGGCAAAGGTGCTCCTGGTCATTTTGATCTTTGGCGTATCAGCGGGAATAGGGGGCTGGATCATCACTCCGCTTTTGTTTATACTGGCATTCTATTACGGCAAAACCTTCCGCCAAAAGGCGCTGTGGTTTATTATCGCAGATGTGGTCACTGTGGTCTTTTTGATGGTGACCATCACATTAAATAACGTATATCATTTTTCAAAATATGACTGGGTATGGTGGGACAAGACATACCTTCTGGGCTTTATGCTGGCGCTTCCCCTTTTGTACTGCTATAACGGAGAGAAGGGCAAGGACTATTTCGGAAGATATTTCTTTTACATCTTTTATCCTGCCCATTTTCTGATCCTCTATGGAGTGAAGGTGTTTATGCAGGGTGATGTCTCTAAGTGGGGACTCTATCTGGGAAGCCATGTCATAGCATTGGTTGTAATACTAGTTATCACTATACTCACTGCCTTTTCCCAGCCATCAAGGGGACAGAGCTCTGTACTTCTGATCGCCGTCGGAGCTTTATTCTATACCGGCGGATTCATTCTCGAGATCCTGTCGGATACTGTAGAAGGAGTTCATTTTGCATGTATTGTCGAATACTTCGGCGAATATATCCTTCTCATATCGGTGGTTTATTTCATCGGAGTTCTTTGCTCCAAAAAGGTTCCGCATTTTGTATATATATTGCTTACAGTGATCTCACTGATATTTATGTATATGCTGATACGGACCAGAGTCGACGGATACTTCTATAAAGTTGTGGATGTAAACCGTGAAGGTATTTTCAGCAGGCCGGAACTCGTATATGGTCCGGGCTTCTATATGTCCATTTCCTATATCATCTTTATCTCCGTGATATCCAGTATTTTTTGTATCATAGGGGTAAAGAACGGTTCTCCCATACAGAGAAAGAGGCTGATCTATGTTGTGGTTGCGGTGGTTTTTTGCTGGCTTCCCTATGTGGTAAAGCTTTCAGGGATCACCGGAGGATATGAGATACCCGCTCTTGGAATAGTGTGCGCGGCAGTCAGCATGTACCTGTGCCTTTTAAGATACGGCTTTTTGGACTCTGTAATGGTGGCGGGTACAAATGCTCTGGACCACAGCCGGGAGGGTATACTGGTCTATGACATCCTAAATCACATCACCTATATGAATAAAAGGGTTGAAGCCGTATTTGAAGGCTTGAAGATCGGATTTGACCTAAAAAATCATGAACAGCTGAGCGAGATCATTTCTGAGAAAACATCCACAGCGGTGGTGGAAGGCAAGACTTATGATTTCGTGATAGAGCCTTTAAAAGAAAATGAATATGTTATCGGACATATGCTCTGGATCATAGATAATACGGAGCATTATGCTACATTGGAGAAGGTGAAGGATAAAGCTATAAGAGATTCCCTCACCGGACTATACAACCGCGGAAGATTCAGCGAGCTGGTGGATGAAGATCTGACAAAGGGCTTGGGCGGAACACTGTTGATGATGGATATGGACGATTTTAAGTTGGTGAACGATCGGAACGGTCACCAGGTCGGCGATGCAGTATTAAAGGCATTGGCTGATATCTTAAAAACCTTGCCGGAGGATCTTTTCTATTCCGGAAGACTAGGCGGAGATGAGTTCTGTGGATTCATCCGGGGAGAAGAGGATGAGGAAAAGGTCGGAAGGTTATTAAAGGAACTGGCGGAGAGGTTTGAAAAGAGGATAGAAATGCTGGGATTTGAAGGAGTTACCAGTATATCCATAGGAGCTATCAAATCATCCAATGTCAGGAATAAAACCTTCAAGGATATGTATTCATCCGCCGATAAGATTCTTTATGAGGCAAAGATGGCCGGAAAGAGAAGATACATAATTAAATAACTTTTTTCAGAAAGAAGATTTTTTTGTGGAACAAGTATATAAATTGTGTTAAAATTAGTGAATAAAAGATTTCGAAGCTTTATGTTGCGAAAGGAGAATTAAAAGTGAGACTTGTAACACGTTCTGACTTTGACGGATTGGTATGCGGAGCGCTTCTACTCGAAGCCGGAGTTATCGACCATTGGAAATTTGCGCATCCTAAGGATCTGCAGGATGGACTTGTTGAGATAAACGAGGACGACTGCCTTGCAAATGTTCCCTATGTAGAAGGGTGTGGACTTTGGTTCGATCACCATTCGAGTGAGTTTGAGCGTCAGCAGCTTGAAGGCAAGTACAAAGGCGAGAGCCGTGTGACCCCTTCCTGCGCAAGGATCATTTATGAATATTACGGAGGCAAGGAGAGATTTCCTCAGTACGATGATATCATGGTGGCTGTGGATAAGGTTGACTCCGGTAATCTTACCGTTGATGAGGTTATGAATCCCACAGGCTGGATCCTTATCGGATTCCTGATGGATCCCAGAACCGGTCTCGGAAGATGGAGACAGTTCACTGTATCCAACTATCAGTTGATGGAAAAGCTTCTGGTTGCGTGCAGCAAGAATACCACAGAGGAGATTCTTGCGATGCCCGATGTCAAGGAGCGTATCGAGGTCTATAACGAGCAGACCGAGAAGTTCAAGGCTATGGTTAAGGAGCATACACACACCGAGGGTAATGTTATCATCAGTGACCTGAGAGGTGTTGATCCCATCTATACCGGCAACCGCTTCATGATTTATTCCATGTATCCCGAGCAGAATATTTCCGCATGGATCGTCAGTGGAAAGGGCGGAGAGGGATGCAGCGCTGCAGTCGGCTACAGCATCCTGAACAAGACTTCGAATGTCAATGTGGGAAGTCTGATGCTTAAGTATGGCGGCGGCGGACACAGAAAAGTCGGTACCTGTCAGTTTACCAATGACAATATGGGAACCGATCTTCCCAAGATGTTGGATGAGCTTTGTGCTCTTGCAAACGGACAGTAAACATAAGCTATAATAAAGGGGCTGTCGCACTAAAGCGACAGCCCCTTTTTGCGCTGAGAAGAAAACTGGGTATTGACCAAAAATTGGTTTTAGGTTATAGTTTTCTTGTTACGGAAAACGTTTTCCTAAAGGAGAATTATAATGAACAGAAGTGCCATATATCACAGAATGTCAGAACAGTACTGCTATTG
>CACXGM010000044.1 GCA_902767075.1 uncultured Lachnospiraceae bacterium | reverse complement strand
TTTCTTAAGCTTTGCAGTATGGATATGAAGCATCGCGGCTATAAACAAAGAAACCACTGCTATCAATAATCCTTTATAAAGAACGGGGCGAAGAAGAGGTGAATACTCCTCCGGAAGTCTGATTCCCAGGCTGTATAAGTGGAATGAATAATACATCCAGTATACCGTAGCTCCCAAAGCCACAGCCCAAAGTATTATACGGATTATAAAAAGGATCTTTATAGTCTTTTTGGCCTTCTCTTTTTCAGGATTTAGTTCAATATCATTTTCTGTTTTTTTCTCTGTATTGTCCATATGACCCCCGGTGCATTATACACTTGCTGTCTTTTTGTCATTAATATCCACAAACAATCCAACATAAGAAAGTGGAGTTCCGTCATCGCGGCGGAGCAGTTTTCCGATGGCATGGTACCATCTCCATTCGCCGCTCTTGGTCTTAAGCCTGTATTCAACGTCGTAGATCCGATTGCCGGAATAATCATTTATCGCATCATTAAATGCTTTTATAACTTTATCTTTACATGCCGGATGTATCAGATCGGACCAGGATTCTAACTTATTAGGGAAGTCATTCTCATCAGTGTAGCCGATCATTCGTCTGAACTCAGGGCTCCACTCAACCGACACCATCTTGCCATCTTCATCAAATTCCATGCCCCACATTCCGGATCCCAGTGCTTCATGCAAAGCTTTGATGGTTGCCTCTCTATGGGCTGCAATTTTGCGCTCCTCTGTATCTTTTAATTTTGCCTTATTCGCGTACATTGCACGGTCTGCCGTGATCATCGCGTTGTTTATGTCTTTATTCTTTACCATTTCATATCCGAAAGCACAAACATAGGGAGTTTTAGCAAGTTCCTCCTGCATATACTCTATGTCTGTCTTGACATATTCCTCGGATTTTTTCATGTAGAAAATGGCATATTCATCGCCGCCGATACGATAGACACTCTTGTTCTTAAACTTCCCCTTTGTCAAACATTCAGCGACTGTAATAAGCGCTTTATCACCTGCTGCATGTCCCTGAGTATCGTTGATCTTTTTCAGGTCATTCATGTCCACCGATACTACGGCTGTAATGCTGTCCTTTCTTTTTTCGGAATCAGCAAAATAGCACTGTCTGTTTAGCAGATGGGTCAATGTATCTTCCTTTGCGGTAAGAAGGGATAAAGATAAATAGTATATAAGTAAAATTGAAGCAAAAAGTGTACTATAGTCCACATCCCTCTCTAAAACAAGATGACCGATCACGCCTAAGATTGACACTACGACACTGATAAAAATGCCTCTCCTCTCAGATGTCCCAAAGCGGGTATATCTGATAGTGAACATAACAAAGAACACCACAACATAAAGCATAAACAGCAAATATGGATAGTAACGCATAATACTATCCGCAGCAATATAGAGATTCTTATCATCAAACCAATAGACAAGATGTGTCCACTGTGAGGTATAAAGAATGGGGGCACTGATAATAACAGGTAAATAAAAAAGTATTCTGCGCTTTTTTATAAATCCTGCCATGTCCATGATTCCAAGGAGGATTATCGGATGAAGTAGATATATCGTCGGTGTCAGAATGATCCTTCCCCAGGTGAGGTAGCCTATCTCCCTTAGATACCTTTCGATACCCCAAAAGACAGCTTCCACAAATATCAAAATAATAACACCACGAGTTATATTTATAGTACGCTTTGTGAGGTGAACGTTGGATTCCAGCAAAAACCACAATCCCAATAGCTCCGCGATCATAATATAATTACTGATTGTTAATGATAAGATACTCATACATCTCTCCTTTTGACCCCCGGGGACGGAGTCAAGGGGTCATTTTCGGATATTACAATCTTTTATCGTTATCTTTTATAATAACACAAGTAATCAGATATTTCCACTTTTTAAAGCTTTCCTCCACCTTACTACAGCGACCCCTATAATTATCACATATCCGACGATACTGTAGACTGTAGGAAATTCTCCAAGGAACAGATATCCCAGGATAGCCGCAAAGATGACCTGTGTATAATCAAATACCGAAATATTCTTTGCGGGCGCATATTTATATGCGGTTGTGATCGAGAATTGTCCCAGCGCTGCGGCAGCACCTCCAAGGCCGAGCATGAGCCACTGCTTTCCGGTCATGGGTACAAAACCGATTATCAGCCAGGGCAGGGTAAAAAGGCACGAGAAAGCCGAAAAACATATGACTATAATGGGAGTCCTCTCTCCTTTACTGGTGGCGCGCCTCACAAACACATAGGCCGTTCCGGCTCCAAAGCCCCCGTATAAACCTGCAATGGCAGGAACTAATGTCAGATTTGCGCCTGTGGGCCTTATAATAAATAGCGCACCGATGAAGGCCACTATGGTTGCGATGATATCGAATTTATTCGGTTTTTCTTTTAACAAAGGAATAGATAGAAGAATTGCAAAAAAGGGCGACAACTTATTTAACATGTTGGCATCCGCAAGAAACAGACGGTCTATAGCATAAAAGTTGCACACAAGACCTGTGGTCCCGAAAAGGCATCTAAAGAAAACATCCCATCTGCAATCCTTTTTTATGCTGAATTTCTCTCTTTTTGAGATAAGTGTTATAACGGCAATAACTAAAGCAAAAGCATTCCTGAAAAAAGCTTTTTGCATAGTGGGCACGTCCCCTGCCTGCCTCACAAAAAAGGTCATCAGGCTAAAACCCAGAGCAGCCAATAAAATATATATGATTCCTTTGATGTTGTTATTTTTAGTCATTTTGCTTCGATGTTTGATCCTTACTGTTTGATGTTAATGTACAGTTTATTACCGTTTTCATCCTTTGTCCACTATCCGGATTTACCACTATAACATGTGCACAAATGACCCCCGGGAATGACCCCCGGGGACGGAGTCAGTGGGTCATTGTCTGAATATTCTGAAAATGGTCCCTTGTCTCCGTCCCCATGGGTCATTTTAAAGAAACAAAGAAAAAGCCCGCGGAAACGGAGTTGAAAGTCAATTTAGAAAACCAAATACTACTCCGTCCCGGGGGCAAGAATCAATCTAACCTCTAGTTATGATCATAAGGGAATATCGTATCGATAGTTCCATCCTCATGAATATTAAGCTTTGTGTACTTTACGCATCTCTTGTGAGAAATACCGCCGGAAAACTCACTGTCGTGATAGAACAGATACCATTCGCCGTCGATTTCTACAATGGAATGATGTGTAGTCCATCCGATAACGGGCTCCATGATCCTTCCCTTATATGTAAAAGGTCCTGCGGGGCTGTCACCCTCAGCATAGCAAAGATAATGTGTTGTTCCGGTTGAATATGAAAGATAATACTTTCCGTTAAACTTATGCATCCAAGGACCTTCAAAATATCTTCTGTCCTCGTCTCCTGCTTTGATCACTTCTCCGTTCTCATCCAGTATCTGGACCATCTTGGGTGCTGCCTTAAATCCGCTCATATCCTCTTTGAACTCTGCAAAAAGAGGTCCAAGTGAAGGCTCATCTCCCTCAGGACGATGTTCTTCGGGATTAAAGCTTCCGGACTGCCACATTTCCAGCTGTCCACCCCAGAGTCCGCCGTTATAACAATATATTCTTCCATCATCATCAAGAAGTACAGCCGGATCGATGCTGTAACTTCCTTCAACATAATTTGCCTGAGGCTTGAAAGGGCCCACAGGAGAATCTGACTCCGCAACTCCTATACGAAAAATGCCATCTTTATCTTTTGCAGGGAAAACAAGGTAATACTTTCCGTTTACTTTAACTGCGTCAGGTGCCCAAAGCTGCCTGCTCACCCATGGAACATCCTTTTCATGGAGGGCAATTCCGTTATCTACACATTCACTGTCAAGAGAATCCATGGACAAAATGTGATAATCCTCCATTTTGTACTGCTCTCCGTCATCATCCTCGGGAGCATCCCAGTCAAAATCGTGTGAGGGATAAATATAAATCTTTCCGTCAAATACGTGCGCAGAAGGATCCGCAGTGTAAATATTTGTTACCAATGGTTTTCTTTCGTTTTTTCTCATTTTTCATTACTTCCTTTTATAAATTCAAACTACGAGCTACACAAACTAACATATATTTTTGCATATTTTCTGATGTGAAACTAACTAAATACTGACATGAACTATTCTATTATTGCTTTTTTTTGAATAAAATGACCCATTGACTCCGTCCCCGGGGGGCAAAAAATGACCCACTGACTCCGTCCCCGGGGGTCAAAAATGTGATATAATTGGGGTGATGTGGTAAACCATGCCTATGAAAAAGGAGGTTTCACTATGGCAGAGGATGCAAATAAGAAAAAGAGGCCCATTCCCAAGCCTACGCCGAGAAAGGGGTATACTCACAGGTCGGTGAGAAAAACAGACCCGGAGCACCCTTCCAATAATATGCCGGCCACTTACCAGAAATACCATCTGGTTCCCTTTGACCATGTCGACGGCTATGATATACGTCCCGGCTTCTATGATATCAATGGTGCCACCGCTATCCCCGGCGGCGTTAATTTCACTGTCCATACCACCGGAGGAACAGCAGTTGAGCTGCTTCTTTATCCCCGCGGTGAATCTGAGGACAAACCCTTCGCTGTAATTCCCTTCCCATCCCACTATCGTATAGGCAATGTATTCTCTATGATAGTTTTCGGGTTAAATATTTATGACTTCGAATATGCATACCATGTAGACGGTCCCTATGATCCTTCCAAAGGCCTGATATACGACAAGACCAAGCCTCTCCTGGATCCATATGCAAAGGCCGTGGTGGGTCAGAGCGTATGGGGTGAAAAAGGCCCCGTCGGTGATCTGTACCGTGCCCGTGTCGTAAAGGATGATTTCGACTGGAAGGATTTTGCGGATCCCTGTTTTCCCATGTCGGACCTCATCATCTATGAAATGCATGTCCGCGGCTTTACAAAAGATAAATCCTCGGGAGTGGAGTTTCCCGGTACCTTTGACGGGATACGGGAAAAGATCCCATACCTTAAGGAACTGGGCATTAATGCGGTAGAACTGATGCCTGTCTTTGAGTTCGACGAGACCCTGGACAAACGTGAATACAACGGTAAAAAGCTCTGCAACTATTGGGGCTATTCAACCACCAGCTTTTTTGCTCCCAATACCAGCTATGCAGCCCATGTTGAGTACAATCGCGAAGGTAATGAATTAAAGCAGCTGGTGAGCGAACTGAATAACAACGGCATCGAAGTTATCCTGGATGTGGTATTCAATCACACGTCGGAGGGTAATGAACACGGTCCCGTCATCTCCTTCAAGGGTTTTGACAACCAGCTCTATTATATGTTGACACCCGAAGGGTTCTATTATAATTTCAGCGGCTGCGGAAACACCATGAACTGCAGTAATCCGGTCGTTCAGCAGCTTATCCTGGAATGCCTTCGCTATTGGGTCATTACCTATCGTGTGGACGGCTTTAGATTCGATCTGGCCTCCATTATGGGCAGGAGCGACGACGGCTCTCCCATGGCAAATCCTCCTCTTTTGCAGTCACTGGCTTACGATCCCATTCTGGGTGACGTAAAGCTGATTGCCGAGGCTTGGGATGCAGGCGGATTATACCAGGTCGGTACCTTTGCCACCTGGAATGACAGATGGGCTGAATGGAACGGAAAATATCGTGATGATATCCGCCGATTCCTAAAAGGCGATGAGGGAGCGATCTTCGGAGCGGCTCAGAGGATCATCGGTTCCCCCGATATTTACAAGGGAAATCCCTGGAATTCCTCCATTAATTTCATAACCTGTCACGACGGATTTACTCTCTACGATCTGTTCTCATATAATGAAAAACACAATGAGGCAAACGGCTGGAACAATACGGACGGCTCCAATGACAATAACAGCTGGAACTGCGGGTTCGAGGGAGAAACAGACGATCCGAATATCCTTGCATTAAGAAGACAGATGATGAAAAATGCCTTTGCGGTGCTGATGCTCAGCCGCGGAACTCCCATGTTCCTGGCAGGTGACGAATTCGGAAATACACAGTTTGGAAATAATAATCCCTACTGTCAGGACAATGAGATCTCCTGGCTCGACTGGACCAGACTTGAAAAGAACAAGGATGTCTTCAGATTTGTAAAAAAAGCCATCGCATTAAGAAAAGCCCATCCTGTTTTAAAAGAGCATCTCGGTCAATGCGGATACGGCTTCCCGGGTACTTCTTTCCACGGAGTAACGCCATGGCAGGATCAGTTTCAAAGCTATGACAGGTACTTGGGTGTAATGTTTGCCGGCAAGACAAAAGACGGTACGGATGATGTTATCTATGCAGCTGTCAATTCGTACTGGGAAGATCTGACCATCGAACTGCCCCATCTTCCGGAAGAACACCTGTGGCGTGTTTGTCTTGACAGTAACAATAAGCCTATGAAAGACGGAACAGCTGTGGGAAATTCCTTTGTATGTAAAGCAAGAAGCGTGGTAGCCCTGATCTGCTCCCAATCCTGAAAACGCATATACAGCCACGCCCTCAAGGTATACTTTGACAGATAATTATGTTATCATTATTCCGTTGTATCAAAACAAAACACTAAAACAACCATTAACACAGAGACTATGAACAATAATCACCCCAACTCAAGGTCGGCCCGCATCCTGATAGTGGATGATATGCCGGTAAACAATGCCATTCTGTCTTCCATGCTGGAAGCAATGGGATTAAACTGCGATGTGGCAGAAAGCGGCAAGGAATGTCTGGACATGTGCCGCAGAACGAAATACGATCTGATCCTTCTCGATCACCGTATGCCGGGAATGGACGGTGTGGAAACCCTTGCCCGTCTGAAGGACATTTTCCTTCATACCGGTGCGGAAACCCCCGTCATATGCCATACCGCCGATGAAGGAAAAAATTATATCAATTTATACAAAGCAGCCGGTTTTGCGGATGTTCTGATAAAACCCATCGATCCCGAAAAGCTTAAGGCTTTGCTGACTGCATACCTGCCGGGAGGTGAGTATGTCTTACCCTCCGATATGGAGAAAAAGAAACACATAGAACAGGAACTAGGTTCACTTCCTCTGTGGCTTAAAAACATTCCCCAGCTGGATCTGAAAAGCGGGATCGAGCATTGTGATACCGCCATAGCCTTTTTGGATACCCTTATGGTATTCACACAATCGATCAAAGAAAAAGCAGATGAAATAGAAAAATATGAGCAGGATGAAAACTGGCCCATGTACCTTTTGAGGATCCACTCATTAAAGAGTGTCTCAAAGCTTGTGGGTGCCAATTCTATTTCTGATAAAGCGGCCAATCTCGAATATGCCGGCACACACCAGGAATATGCTCTGATCCACGCACTTACTCCGTCATTGATCGATGAATACAAGAGCATGATGCCCTGCTACGAAAAGCTGTGCACCAACGAAGACATCACTTTAAAATGTCCGGATCACACCATTCTCTTTATAGTAGATGAACCGGGTATCGTGGGAAAAGGCATAATCAAAGCCCTGGACAATGAGGGCTTTGACGTAATGATCATACCCGATGATCCGAAGATAATACTAAACCACCGTGCAGATTCCAATATTCTGCTCTACTATCCTACCGGCGACAAAGATCATATAAAGTCGGTCACCACCATGCTGGCAGAAATGTGCCGCGATGATGAAAAGATCCTGTGCCTTGCAGGTGATATGCCGGATATAACCACGGCCCGTGATATACATGGCAGCGAATACATTAAATCCGTGTATCCCCGCCCCATCAATCTTGATATAATGGCGGCAGATATTTCGGAATATCATAATATGTATCTGGATAATGATCGTATCCGAACCATCCTGGTGATAGATGACGATCCGGATTTCCTCCACATTATGGAAAACTGGCTCTCTTCTTCCTACAATGTGGACTGCTCGCACTCAGGCGCCGGAGCTCTGGCATACCTTGACAGGAAACGCCCCGATCTCATATTGCTTGACTACGAGATGCCCGGAATGAACGGTGAAAAGGTAATGCAAAGGATCCGCTCAAATCCTGTGAATGAGCGGATCCCCATCATATTCCTAACCGGTATGAATGATAAAGAAGGAGTTATCAGGATACTGGGACAGAGACCTGACGGGTATTTCTTAAAATCAATACCGCGTGAGGAACTCCTGGATTCTCTTCAGCGATTCTTTGCTTAGGATGCGAACTCTTTTTCCAAAAGATGCTCAAACTCCTCTGCGGGAAGAGGCTTTGAAAAATAATATCCCTGTATGATCTGACAGCCCATGCTCTTTAATTTATCGAGCTGGGCTTTTTCTTCTACACCCTCAGCCACGACCGGCACATCCAGGAACCTGGATATATCCATTACCAATTCGCAGAGCTTCAGACTTTTTTCATCTTTTAGCATATTGCGGACAAACTTCATGTCCATCTTCAGCACATCTATCGGGATCGTGGTGAGCATATTAAGTGACGAATATCCGGATCCGAAATCATCCATCTCGATCCTGAATCCCTTATCTCTCAGGTTATTCACCACCTCTATCAGACGGTCCGCACTGTCGGAATAAGCACTCTCTGTGATCTCTAAGAAAAGATCACTTGTTGTCAGTCCGTTTTTATCGAGGATTCCGATAAGTCTGTCTTCAAGCCCCGGATCGAATATATCTATTCTGGATACATTTACGGATACGGGCGTGGCAAAACCAAATCTCTTTTTCCACTTTGCTGTCATAGAAGCCGCTTCTTCCCACACATAGCGGTCAAGCTTCTGCACAAGACCGTTACTCTCAAACAAAGGGATGAAGTCTCCCGGGCTGATCATTCCCAGTTCAGGGTGTTTCCATCTGATAAGAGCCTCCGCACTCCGAAGGATCGGCTTTTCACCCTCTATGCCGTACTTTGGCTGAAAATAAACAATGAAATCCTTGTTTGCAATAGAACTGTCTATATCCCGTATCAGTCTTTCGTGATAAAGCTGACGATCGTGGGCACTGCTGTCATAATATGCTATCTGATTTGTATAATCTCCGCGAAGCTCGTCACATGCCTGCTTTGCATGATCGAACCACTGCTCCGGCGGATCATTTCTGTCCACATTTTTATTGATCCCGATCCTCAATCTGATCTTCGCACATTTAAAGGATACGGATGCAATCTCATCCAGTATTCTTTCTGCCAGTGAGCAATAATCCGAGGTGCAGGCATGATATATATAAAATGTATCGGCGGAGCATCTGCAGGCGATACCGACAGTATCTCCCAGTTCAGACTTTATCATCGATGCGACCTTTTTCAATATCTTGTCGCCCTCGCTTCGACCATATATCTCATTTATCAGATGAAAATGCTCTATGTCCATCACTATGGCATCCATCTGAACGTCATTATATTTTTCAAGCTGTTTAATATACTCAAAAAAGAAATCTCCGGTATAAAGTCCGGTAAGGGGATCGTTTTCAGCCGAATCGATAAGGCTTTTCTTTTCATAAAGATCGATGATCCTCTCACACCTGGCCAGTATTACCTCCGGCAAGTTGTAAGGTTTCTTGATGAAATCATCCGCACCGGCACGTATACTGGGTACCTCTGCATCCTCTTCCTGGGTCATAACTATCACAGGGATCTGCGAAAATTCATCTCTTGATCTGCAAACCCTGAGCACTTCTTCACCGCTCATAACAGGCATCATAAGGTCAAGCAGGATCAGAGATATTGACCTCGCTTCCCTTTCCAGAATGCTGATAGCCTGCTCACCGTTTTCCGCGCAGACTACTTCGTATTCAACTGTCAGAATATTACTGAGTATCTCGCGATTTATCCATTCATCCTCTACCACCAGAACTTTTCTTTTGGCTTTGACACTCTGCAGTATGTCGTTCATCTTCTATCCTTCCAGATCATTATATGATCATTTACAAAGAGCTGCCAGATTATCCCTTTTATCCAACAACTCCATAATTAACTTTGAATAGTCCATATCGGTCCTGTTTCTTAGAAATTCCGTGATCTCAGATGCTATATCATACAGCGGGATCAATGACAGGTTTCCAAGTACTCCCTTTAGCGCGTGGGCGGCATCAAAGGCTTCGTCCAGATTTCCCTCACCGATAGCACGAGAAAGAGCATCAAATTTACTCTCAGTCGGAACAGCCCCCACCAATCGCAGATACAGAGCCTCATTGCCCATGCAAACAGCCAATCCCTTTTCCGTATCGGCTCCAAACTCCTTTAAGGCTTCCATAGTTAACATACCGTCTCCTCCTTGAATTAGCCTTAGTATAATTGCACGAATACCATTTCAAAAATAAATGAGTATTAATGTATATTAGGATTATATCATAATTGATTATATGATATAATACTTTTGGTTTTTATATTAAATCCTTAAGGAGGTATTTCTAATGCAGTACGTAATTGAAGGTGAGCCGTTACCGGTTGTGATCTGTACACTTGATGCAGGTGAGACCATGATCACAGAAAGCGGTGCAATGAGCTGGATGTCTCCCAACATGAAGATGGAGACAACATCAAACGGTGGTGTAGGAAAAATGTTTGGACGTGCTTTTTCCGGAGAGAGTTTATTTCAGAATAAGTACACAGCTGAAGGTTCTCAGGGAACCATCGCATTTGCATCCAGCTTCCCCGGATCCATCAAGGCTTTTGAGATCAACCCCAGCCGCACTATCGTGGCACAGAAGAAGGCATTTCTTGCTTCAGAGTCCGGCGTAGAGCTCTCTGTTTTCTTCCAGAAAAAGGTTGCTTCAGGTTTCTTTGGCGGTGAAGGATTCATCATGCAGAAGCTCAGCGGACAGGGTACAGTTTTCCTTGAGTTTGACGGATATATCAAGGAGTATGAGCTTCAGGCAGGCGAAAAGATGATCCTTGATTCCGGATATCTTGCAGCAATGAGCGATACCTGCAGCGTTGACATTCAGACCGTACCCGGTATCAAAAACATGCTCTTCGGCGGTGAGGGACTCTTCAATACCGTGATCACCGGTCCCGGACATATTTGGCTC
>CACXGM010000043.1 GCA_902767075.1 uncultured Lachnospiraceae bacterium | reverse complement strand
TAGTTCCGCTGCTTCGAGGACGCGTTAGCCGAGAGGCGATGCTCGATGCATGCTTGCCATGCCATAACTCCGTCACTAGTATAAAAAAAGTTCATACAACCCTATATTATATAGGGAGGATAAAAAAAAGAAAAGTATTTTCGTCGGATTTTCAGGTTGACACCGAATGTAAAAAAGCCCAAAATGTTTAATGCGACACGCAAAAAAAGATAATCAGAGGTTTATTCATGAATAAGACAGAATTAAGCGAATTAAAGAAGCTGTATACACAGAAAAAGTGCTCCATCACCAGGATCGCAGGCTGTTTTGTGGATGGTGACAAGAATAAAAAGAGCACCTTCGCCCGCTCGTTTTTGGGCATCCCCGAGGAGGAAATGTTCAAATACTTCGAGATCCTGAGAAAGCCTCTCTCCGGAAACCCGGGAAAGACTTCCATCGACCTCACCTTTCCCTTGGAGGAGACCACCGAGGATTCTCCCCAGGGCTTTTTGCTGAAGCTTCGTTCAAGCGGATTGAAGGATGATGCTCTGCTCGATGAATATTACAGCAGGATAATCTCGGCTTTTGAGTATGTGGGAAATTATCTGATCATGGTAGTTCATGATGCATATGACGTTCCCGGCAGGACCACGGACGGTCTGGAGATGGATGATGCCTCAAGCGAAGTGTATGAGTATATCTACACAGTCATCTGCCCCGTCAATCTCACGGAGCCCGGCCTTGCATACGATGCAGCTACCGGCGAATTCCATAACAGGGTACGTGACTGGGTGGTGGAGCTTCCCATAAAAGCATTCCTCTACCCTGCCTTTAACGACCGCTCCGCTGACATCAGCAGCATGATGTATTATTCAAAGGACAGCGAAAACCTCGGCGAAGAAATGATGGACATGCTCTTCGGATGCAAGATGCCTCTCTCCGCAGGAAGTCAGAAGGAAACTTTCCAGGCCCTTGTTGAGGAAACCCTGGGTGAGACCTGCGAATTTGAAGCTGTAAAGAATCTTCACGAAAAAATGGGTGAGCTGATCGAGGAACATAAGGAAGAGCTTCAGCCCCTGGTTCTTGACAGGAATGAAGTAAAGACTCTCTTTGCGCAGAGCGGCGTGGCAAACGAGAAAATGTCGGAATTTGACGAGCATTACGAAAAGGCTGCGGGCACCGACACCCCCATTTATATGAGCAATGTTTACAATACCCGATCCTTTGATGTAAAAACGCCTGATGTCACCATCAAGGTAAAGCCCGACAGAACAGATCTCATCGGAAATCGCACTTTGGACGGTCGTCCCTGCCTGGTGGTAGAATTAAACGGAGAAGTGGAAGTAAACGGTATTGCCGTAAGAGCAAATGCCGCTCCGGAAGAATCCTGATAAAACATAAGGATAATAGACAAAAGCCCCGACATTTATCAGCACAAGGTCGGGGCTTATTTTTTTAGAAAAACAGGCCGCGGATCAGTATTTCCAGGCCGATGCCCACAAGGATGATGCCGCCGAGAAGCCCTGCGTAATCTCCCAAATGCTTGCCTGCGAATTTGCCGATCTTCAGGCCCACCATACAGATAATGAAGGTGACAACGGCTATGATACCTGCTGCGATCAGAGCAGCGGCTGTTTTATATTCTGCGATGGTCAGTCCCACGGAAAGAGCATCGATGGATGTGGCTATTCCCTGTATAAAAAGGACCACCGCGGTAAGCTTTTTAACCGGCTTTTCCTCTTTTTCGCAAGGCTTTCCGGCCTTTTTATCCCTGCGGCATTTGATGATCTCCCTTGCGGATTCCCAGATCATCTTTCCGCCGATCAGGATCAGCAGCGCAAAGGCGATCCAGGGGATCAGCTTTTCCAATACGCTGAATACTTCCATCAGGAAGTTCACCACAAACCAGCCGATCATAGGCATGGCAAACTGGAAAAACGCATAACAGCCGGCAATGATACTCATCTTTGCCGGCTTCATCTTTGGCTCGGACAGGCCGTTTACGATGGACACCGAAAAAGCATCCATAGCCAGACCCACTCCGAGCAGTATACTGTTTAGAATAAAAATGAAATCTATCTGTCCCACGACATGTTTACCAAAGGGGTTCCAATCCGATATTCATATCAACGTTTCCGCTGATACCGCTTACGCTTCCCGTATCCTTGTACTGCCAGATGTCATACTTGTAAGGGAAGTAAAGTGAGGTTGCATACCAGGCGTACCACTTCGGTATTTCCTCAAGTCTTTCGTTTTCTATATACAGAGCTCCCATTTCGGTATTGAAATAGATCATGGGCTTATATCCCGCTTCTGTAACCTTATCACAGAATGCCAGGATAACATCCGTTCTCTCGGTGGGAGTGAGGGAGTCCATTCTGGGATTTTTTCCCGCAACACGCTCTACATCTATAACAATGGGAACACCGCCGGATACATAAGGTGAAAGAGTGTCGATGGCTGCCTGAGCCTCCTCAACAGCTTCCGCTTCGGTGATTGCCTGGCTGAACACATAGGCTCCTACCTTTATACCGCTGTTAATAGCACCGCTGATATTCGCGGAGGCTTTTGTATCCTCCACAAGTCTGCCGGTACCATATCCCCTGTAATGGGTTCTGACTATGGCAAACTCTACTCCGTCAGCTCTGACCTTGTCCCAATTGATATTGCCCTGATATTCTGAGACATCTATTCCCTTGTGGGATATGACATTGCCTGCCTCGTCGGTGTATTGGATCTCTCCCTCATCGGTAACCTTGATCCTGTCCTGTACAAGCTCGGACATTTTAAGTGACTGATCAATAGGCAGAAAATGATATGCACTGTTGCTGACAACCACAATATTGTTTGGATAGAGAAGCCTGAAGGTCTCTATTGACGAATTGGTGGACAAAAGCGTGGTCTTGATGAAGTCCAGGAGATCGCTCCTGCCAAGAGCATAGCCCTGGGCCTTGGACTGAACACCGGCTGCCTCTACTTCACTGAGTCTCTGTGCCTCGGCTTCTGCTTCGTTTTCGGCTATGATCTCCTGCATACGGCTCTCGGTGTAGACAGGAAACTCTCCGTTCTCATCTTCCCTGACCACCTCATATTTTCCGGAGAAATAAGCCAGTATAAGAAGTCCTACAAAGAGCAGGAGAACCGCTGCGATACTGATGGCAAATACAAATGCCACAGTAAATCCGCGTCCCTTTTTCTTTTTGATCACGACGTCTCTTTCGACATCGTCAAGATCTTCTTCAAGATCATAGTCCTGAATATCCATAGGTTATCTGTCTCCACTTCTCCCCATTTAATCTGCGGTTATTTCTCTGATGTACTGCTCGCTTCTGGATGCTCTCTCGGTATCGGGGAATGTGAGGATCACCTGTTCGTAGATGGAACGGGCCTCATCAAAATTACCCATAAGCCTGTATGCATTGCCCAGATTGAAAAGTGCATCTGCATTTGTCTTGTCGTAATACGATGCCTTTGACAGCTTATCAATGGCGGTCTCATAGTTCTCGGCGCGGTATGCATCCATTCCCTCATCATAATACTTTCCCGCAACGGAAGGGCCTATTATGGACAGGAGCGAATCATACATCTGCTGATAGCTTTCAGACATTGTAGAGTAGTCCGTAGTATCTCTGATCTCGTCAAGTGCTGCTGCGGTAGCTTCATTATCCTGATTGATAAGATAATCCCTGACAACCGTCATGAGCCTGTCATACTCGCTCATAGTTCCGCCGTCACCCGAATAACTCTCGATGACATTGTTTAATGTAGCATTTTCCTTTTGAAGTGAATCTATCTGATTCTGAAGATCCTGTATGGTGGAGTTCTTAATATCCAGCTGTGCGTCGATCTCCTTTGTGTGCTCCTGTGCCTCACTGTTGGCCTTGGCCACTCTGGCGGGAACCACGAGGAAATAAACAGCAGCCGCACCCAGCACCAGACCTATGAGAATATTCACAAGTGTTCCGAGTCCGGTGTTCTTTGGCTCTTTCACATTGGGAGGCTGGATGATAAGTTCATCATCATGCTGGATCCTGATAGCTTCTCTGGGGGCCTTGCGTCCGGTCTTTTTGTCCTCCTCGTCAGGCTCAAGCATGCTCTCTATCTCTGCCTGGTATCTGAGAGCCTGGGTATTTCCCCTGTCAATCCTGAGGCAGGCCATAACCTCGGTCTCAGCCTTTTCCCATGCACCCTGATCCATATAAAGAAGCGCGAGCAAAAGATGCGCCTTGGGGTACTGTCTGTTCTTTGAAAGAGCGTTTCTCACCTGAATGGTGGCAAGATCCTTGCTGTTCTGAAGACAATAATTGTAGGCGAGATTGTACTTTTCAACAGCTGTAGCCATATCGTTAAAGCTGTTGTTGGAAGACTGGACCAGTTTAATATACTCAGTGGCAATGTTTTTCTCCGGTCTTCCGTTCTGGCTGATGATCCACTCACTGAGAGCAGCACCCACCTCACCCATTTCAAAATAAACAAGTCCCAGAAGGTTTCTTGCATCGATATTGTTTTTATCAAATTTTAAACTCTGACGGAGGCTCACGATAGCTCCCGACAGATCTCTGACCTGTGCCTTCTCCAGTCCCTCATTGTAAAAACGATTGGAGGTCGAAATGATCTTTTTGTACATCTTGACATCAGCACCGCAAGCTGTACAAAAATCGTACTCAGAAAGAAGGCTTCCGCAATTATAACAAAACATGTTTAGGATCCCTCTACTGATATTGTGATTCTGTCTGCTGCTCTGTATCCTTCATCATTCCCACCAGCATATCCGCTGCATCGGTCAGATCCAGAGTATATACGGTCTTTTCCAGCTCGTCCACTTCAAGGCTGGGATTGAATTTTTTAAGTTCTTCCTCAAAATTGATCATGATCTCACACTCTTTTATTCTATCCTATTATTTTCGCAGATGTCCTTTATCTCTCCCACGAGGTAAAGGCTTCCGGCTATATAGATCCTGGGAGCCGGCCCATCCGCGGCTGTTTTCTTTCTCTCTTTAAGCATCATATCCAGGGCATCTTCGGGATCGGCTGAAACACTGAGAATGTTTTCCTCATCCTTTCTTAGCTGTTCTTCAAACTCCCGGGCGATTTTTTTAGGATCCGCACCTCTTGCGGAGTGAAGTGAAGTGATGACGATCTTTTCAAAAAGCCCCGAATCCGCTATCTCCCGGATCATTGAAAGGTGATCCTTGTCGCCCACCACGCCGAAAATAAGCCACGCCTTACCGGCTCCGGCTTGCTGTTTTGCGGTGTCCAAAAAGGCTCTGATCCCGTCAGGATTATGAGCTCCGTCAACAAAAACATCCGGAAGAACCTCCTCCATCCTGCCGGCCCAGTGACATTTGTACAGTCCGTCCCGCAGTATACTCGGTGTGATTCTTTCGGTAAGATGCGCCGCCTCTATGGCCTTCACAGCCAGCAAAGCATTCTCTGCCTGATATTTAGCTATCGTATCTAAACACAAAGATACATATTTATAATATCCATCCAAAAGGGAAAAATCAACTTTTTCGGGCAAATTTGTTAAAACTTTAATCTGAGAAGGGCCTGCAGCATAGCAGTCCCCGGATTTAAGGCGTTTTGCTTCCTTTAAAATAGCCTCGGAGGCTTCCGGAACATAGTCCGAATATACCACGGGCTTCCCCGGAGCAATGATCCCCGCCTTCTGAACCGCGATCTCCGCCTTGGTATTTCCAAGATATTCCGTGTGATCCAAATCTATCCTGGTAATGACAGCAGCCTCTTTTGTCTTGATGCTGTTTGTGGCATCAAGCAGTCCGCCCAGACCTGTCTCCAGAATGCACCATTCCACGCCGGCTTTTTTGAAAACATACATAGCCATGAAAAACAGGTATTCAAAAAAAGTAGGATGGTAGGCGTCTCCGCCTTTTTTCAGGGTATCAAAGTCGATACGGTCATAGATCTCCATAAAGGCTTCAAAGAATTCCTCGTGAGAAATGTCTTTTCCGTCTACTTTAATCCGCTCGCATACATCCACAAGATGGGGCGAGGTAAAGAGACCGGTATGAATGCCGGCTTCTCTGAGTACGCTGTCCAGATACGCGCAGGTGGAACCTTTTCCGTTGGTCCCTGCCACATGTATGATCTTCATGGACAGGTCGGGGCTGCCCATCTCTTCCAGAAATTTCCTTGTCTCTTTAATTGTATGCTTAGAGGTAAAGCGGGGCATATCATAAAGATATTGCTCCGCCTCCTCAAAACTCTTTATTTCCTTAAAGATCATAATTCAAGCCTTTTATAATGTTGCCAGTCTCTCCTCTACCTGAGCGAGCATCTGAGTGTACTTTTCTAGCTTAGCCTTTTCCTCCGCAACCTTCTCTGCAGGAGCTTTGGAAATGAAGCGCTCGTTTGAGAGCATTCCGTTTGAGCGTTTGATCTCGCCCTCAAGACGGGCCTTTTCTTTGTTAAGACGCTCTTTTTCCTTCTCAATATCAACAAGCTCTGCAAAAGGAATGTAGAGAGTCGCACCGGGGATCACGATGGAAACCGCATCATCCGCAATGCCGCTCTTGTCAGCCTGTGTCTTAACGTCGTTTGAATATGCCAGTGATGCAAAGAAGAGCTTACCTTCCTCGAAGGTTCTCTTTACATCGGCATCTTCACTTACCACAAAGATCGCAGCCTTACGGCTGGGGGGTACATTCATCTCTGTACGGATATTTCTGACGCCCCTTACAGCCTCCTTGATAAGCTCAATATCGTGCTCTTCCTTTGCATAGTTTCTGTCCTCGCTGTAGGTGGGCCATGAGCTGATCATAATGGACTCTTCCTCATCCTGGATATTGCAGAAGATCTCTTCTGTAATGAAAGGCATATAAGGATGAAGGAGCTTAAGAGCATCTATAAGAACGGTCTTAAGGGTCCAGAGAGCGGCATTCTGGCTGGCGGTATCATCCGTAGCGTAGAGACGGGGCTTAACCATCTCGATATACCAGTCACAGAACTCGTCCCAGATAAAGTCATAAACCTTCTGAACTGCGATTCCAAGCTCGAAGTTGTCCATGTTGTCGGTGACATCCTTTACAAGGGTGTTGAGCTTTGAGAGGATCCACTTATCAACGGGAGCAAGTTCGCCGGCAGCAGGCTCGTGAACGGTTATCCCGCTCTTTTCCGCAGCCTGATCGATGTTCATCATTATGAATCTGGTGGCGTTCCAAACCTTGTTTGCAAAGTTTCTGCTGTTCTCCACTCTCTCATAGTAGAAACGCATATCGTTTCCGGGGGCGTTACCTGTGATAAGAGTAAGTCTTAACGCATCAGCACCGTACTTGTCGATGATCTCCAGAGGATCGATACCGTTACCTAATGATTTACTCATCTTTCTTCCCTGGCTGTCACGAACAAGTCCGTGGAAAAGAACAGTCTTGAAGGGCTTCTCGCCCATATGCTCATATCCCGAGAAGATCATACGGATAACCCAGAAGAAAATGATATCGTATCCCGTAACAAGTACATCTGTGGGATAGAAATACTTAAGATCCTCCGTCTGTTCGGGCCATCCCAGAGTTTCAAAAGGCCAGAGAGCCGATGAAAACCAGGTATCAAGTGTATCCGGATCCTGCTCAAAGTGCTTTCCTCCGCACTTTGGACAAACGGTGGGAGCTTCCTTTGCTACAACGGTCTCACCGCAATCCTGACAATAATATGCGGGGATCCTGTGACCCCACCAAAGCTGACGGCTGATACACCAGTCGCGGATATTGTCAGTCCAGTTAAAGTAGTTTTTCTCCATGCGCTCGGGAATAAGACGGATCTCACCCTTCTTTACAGCCTCTGCTGCGGGCTTGATGAGTTCACTCATCTTAACGAACCACTGCTCCTTTACAAGGGGCTCGATGGTGGTCTTGCAGCGGTCATGGGTTCCTACGTTGTGAACATGGTCTTCGATCTTAACCAGAAGCCCTGCCTCATCCAGTTCCTTAACAATGGCTGCACGGGCCTCATAACGGTCCATTCCCTCGAACTTTCCGCCATTTTTGTTAATGGTGGCATTGTCATTCATGATATTGATGATAGGAAGGTTATGACGCTTTCCTACCTCAAAGTCGTTGGGATCGTGAGCGGGCGTGATCTTTACAACACCTGTTCCGAACTCTCTGTCAACGTAGGTGTCCTCTACGATGGGGATAATGCGGTTCATGAGAGGAAGCATAACCTTACGTCCGTGAAGGTGGGTGTATCTCTCGTCATCGGGATGGATGGCAACAGCGGTATCTCCCAGCATGGTCTCGGGACGGGTGGTCGCAAAGGTGAGGAACTCTGTCTTTGAGGGTTCTCCCGTTGTTTCATCGATAAGAGGATACTTTATGTGCCAGAAATGTCCGGCCTGCTCCTCGTATTCTACCTCCGCATCGGAGATGGATGTATTACAAACAGGGCACCAGTTGATGATCCTTGCACCCTTGTAAATATAGCCTTTTTCATGCATCTTTACAAAGACTTCGGTAACCGCCTTGTTGCAGCCTTCGTCCATTGTAAAACGCTCTCTGTCCCAGTCACAGGATGAACCCATCTTCTTAAGCTGGGATACGATACGTCCGCCGTATTCTTTCTTCCACTCCCATGCACGCTCCAGGAATTTCTCTCTTCCCAGATCGTTCTTATCGATGCCTTCCTTCTTTAAGGTCTCGATGATCTTGACCTCGGTGGCGATGGATGCGTGGTCTGTTCCGGGCTGCCACAGCGCATTATATCCCTGCATGCGCTTCCAGCGGATAAGAATATCCTGCATGGTGTTGTCCAGTGCGTGTCCCATGTGAAGCTGACCCGTGATGTTCGGCGGTGGGATCACGATAGTGAAGGGGGTCTTTGAATGATCGACCTCAGCATGAAAATACTTTTTGTCGAGCCATTTCTGATAGAGTCTGTCCTCTATCCCTTTGGGGTCATAAGTTTTTGCGAGTTCCTTTGCCATAGTTTTTTCCTCCTTAGGTAGCTTTGTTTCCGGAGCCAAAGGGAACTAAATCAAAGAACGCTTGCGTTCTTTGCGCGCCGGTGCACGCAAGCTTTGCTTGCATTTTCCTCTGTGCACCGGTCGCATAAAAGAAGCCCTTCGCACTCCTTCAGGAATGCAAAGGGCGTAAAATACGCGGTACCACCTTTGTTCACAGGAAAGAAGCCTCTCGCATTTGGCTATTCCTGCCTCATTACACCGTTTCGTGGATGGACGGGCGGGCTACACAGATCTTTCGTCGAAATAAAAACGCCTCATGATCCTTCACCGACCGGCTCGGAAGCTACCTTCTGGGATCCTGCCCGGGGAAACTCTCAGCATTGCTTAAGTAATCTGCTTAAGCGTTGTCTCCTTCTCTGGCGGGTGGTGTCTCATACTCCTCTTCGTCACAGCCATGTTTTCTTCAATTATGCTTATATTAGGTTATGGTCCGTTTTTTGTCAATAAGGGAATACTCCTATTTTTTGCTAACATTTTTCTTCGATTTAGTCTATAATGCTCTTATGGATTTTTTGATAATATATTTGGCAATAATAAACATAATTGCCCTGGCTGCCATGGGCATCGACAAGAAAAAAGCTGAAAAGAAGGAATGGCGCATTCCCGAAAACAGACTGTTTCTGTATGTGATATTGGGAGGCGGCATCGGCGGAACACTGGGGATGTTTTTGTTCAGGCACAAGACAAAGCACGCCAAATTTCGGATTTTTTTCCCCTTTATCACGATAGTGGAATATAGCGCACTGATTTTTGTGCTCATACGGTATCACGATTCACTGACCTATTT
>CACXGM010000042.1 GCA_902767075.1 uncultured Lachnospiraceae bacterium | reverse complement strand
TGACGGACTCTTAAGCTTTGAATAAGAGTTAATGATAATAAAGCAGATAAGCATTGCCACAAGTACGGATATCAACGCCACCGAGATATATCTCATGGGCTCGGCAATCCTCCTGCCATCCAACACCTTGTACATCTGCTCGAAAGCATTATAGGCGCACAAGTAATAATCACCGTTGGAAGCATCTCTGTAGATATTGTCAGTGATTATGGTACCCTTTTGATCCGTGAGAGACTTATAGTTTTCTCCATCGGAATAAACAAATATCTGCCTGTTGTCCATATCGATCAGAAAGCAGGACTGTGAAGCCATTTTCCCGAATCTTTTGTGGCATTCTCCTTCGGCATAATACTGTGGAGTCGTTCCGTTCACATTGGTGGTAAAAAGCGCGATGTGTCCGTACTTTGTACAGGGCTTCATCACATCCAGGATCGCTGATTCTTCTATATCGGTCAGCAGATCCGCATCATCCACGATCACGATCTTATAACCGGTGGTATCGTTAATGAGCTTAACTCCATCCTCTATATCACCCGCGAAGGAAGCAAAACCGCTGCCAAAAAAGGCTATGGCAGACACGACCAATCCCAAAAACAGTCCAAACACCGGCCTTGAAAAAACTCTATCAGTCATTCTCATGCTCTTCGCCTCCTCTCTTGTTAAACTGAGGAAGCTTGCGGCTGGAAAGCTGATTATGTCTCATCACCAGTCTGACAACCGTATATCCCGTCATTACCATTCCCAGGATCGCTGTTCCGTAATAGAACATATCCTCATAGGGATGTATCATAAAGATCAATGCGCCGATCACCATAGTGATAATGGGGAAAATGGTGATGCCTATTTTTCTGCTCACAGGGCACTTTACAATGATCTTATCCTTTGGGACTCTCTTGTAGTTAACCGCATTCACGATGATCATCGCGATGAAAAAGACCAGTCCCAGCAAAAGTCCTTTTCCGATCAGAGTTCCAATGGTCAGTCCCAGCACGCCGAAGCCAATGGCACTTCCTATGCCGAGAGATCCGGAGCCCGGCTTGATCTTTGCCTTTTTCACCACCACATTTCCGGCGGTGAGCTTCTGTGTTTCCTTGATCTCTTCGGGGGTACGTTTAGAATTATACCCTTTGTCCGTAAACAATATCTCCCTGGCAAAAAGCGCATTGGACTGACTGTTGGCGAGGATCAGTACAATGAGTGAAATGATCATGGTGATGCCGATCAATAGCCTTGGTCCGATAAGAACATTGGTAAGCAACAGTAACACGCAGATAGGGATTGCCAGTACCAGAGTTCCGATAAAGAACTTCTTTGCATCTATGGGAATATCCATTGCTACTTTTCCGGTCTGTCCGTTGACTACAGCATAGCTGACACGGTCTTCGTTCTGATTTGAGAGAAACCAGACCGGGAACATTGCACGTTTATATCTGTATGTGGTCCTTCTGTTTCCGAGGCTCTGCACTACACCGGCCATACTGACTCCGTGTTTTCTGAAGGCAGGGTCTGTGTATACGATGGAAGCTGCGTCATTTAGGACCAGATTTTTCACATCTTCATTGTAGATCTCCGGTTCAACATCACTGGTGTCCGCATAGAATCCGGAAAAGAATGAAGACGAAAAATGTTCACTGTCGTTTAAATCAAAGGGACCGATGGCCTCGCTGAGTCTGTCTTCAAAGCTGGAGGACGCATCATAGCTTATTCCTCTGTAGACCGTTTCCACATCGGCGGAAACATCATAGTTTTTCGTGTAAATGTAATCTCCGCGTCTTGTGGAAGTCGATCCCTTTGCAGTCACCTTTCCGTTACTGCTCACATCATAGATCCAGTACGGCATGTATATGCCTCTGAACCTTTCGATGGTTTCATCCTTTTTAAGGTATGACGGTGCAAAGATAGCTCTTGAAACCGTCTTTTTATAAGCCTTCACACAATCGTCCCTCGTCTTTTTAAAGGGGATGATGTAGTCCGGCTTTTTCTCTTTTCCGACCCTCATCTCCAGAATGGTGGAAGCGCCGCAATAACTGCAGAAAGTTGCCGCAGTGGTATCTTCGGTGATAAGTTCACCTCCGCACTGCGGGCAGGTGTAATAGGTCACTTCATATTCATCCGGATCCGATTCCGGAGTGATCTGTGCATCCGGGTCGATCCCCTTTTCTTCCTCCGCACTTTTAGCGTGCATATAGTCAAAGGGTGCGATCTCCGTGTCACAATACGGACACTTCATCATCTGCGTTCCGGGATCAAATTTTATGTTTGCTCCGCAATTGGGACAAGCGTACATTCTCTTCTCTCCTTAAAGTCCATCGCGTTCCCGCAGGATGCCTGCACTTATCTTCCTCCCTTGAGCTTCCTGACAGCCTTTTCCGCAATGAGACACTCTCCGTGCTCCTTCAGCATTTCGTCGCATCCGCTTTCCACTCTGTACAGATCTCCGAATTCAAGTGCCTGTGCGCAGGCTCTTCCGAACCTGTCATAAGATGCACTGCCCTGTTTCAGATACAGGAAATAGTCATCATTCATCTTGTACAAGGATGACTGAATGCGAAGTCCCGCAGGCAAAATATCGGCATACCCGATAACCTGTGAGAGGGAAGCAAAGGAAAATACCGCTTCGTCCACCTTAAGCTCACGGATCCTGTTTATGGCATCACGCACAGGAGCTGTGTCCTTTGCCGGTCCCGCAGTCTGTCCGCCCTTTGCAAGGCGTTCCTTTTGCTGGAGAAGCTTTGAGACGAATTCCTTAAGTGATGCGATAAAGGCATCTACCTTTGCCTGATCGTTAACATCGAAGGGTTCCTTCTCGGTGAAGGTCAGCACCATGCCCTGGTCCGGGACCATCATGATCTGCATCTCAAATGCAAATTTGGGCGGCACGTATCCCACCTCCTCATGAGCCTGCCTGATAATGGTTTTCATCAGTTCCTGGGCTTTATCGGTGCGGCTGAGGAAGTCCGAATACTCGATCTGATACTTTTCCATCTCTTCGGTGGATATGTAACATTTAATTGTGTTTTCATCTACTCGTTCTATTTTCATAGGATTCCATCCTTATTTTTTCGCATAATTATTGATATTTTACCACTAAATGACCAAATACACAAGAAATAGGAAGAAACCCGCCCCTTTTACTCAAATAATATTCCCATTTCCAAAATAATGATTTAAAATAAAAGTCTAAAATTACGTATTTCGGAGAGGCCTATGAGCTCTAAAAAGCACAGAATTTCATATCTGATGGTGACCGTCCTTTTATGTACCCAGGCTCTTTTTTTCCTCGGTTCATGTAGCGGATCGGAAAAGAAGCTGCCCGTTAACGTCGAGGAGGTACACGTCACGATCCCGGGAATGGAGAGCGAAGTAAAACTGGCATATCTGTCAGATCTTCACATCGTAGCCCTCAGCGATGAGATCGCGGAGGACCAAAAGGCTACTGTCCAAGGGCGTATGGATTACTTCTCCCACGATGGCGTAACCTCCAAAGACCAGCTTGAGGGCTGGATCCGTACATTAAATGACAGTTCCGCCGATTATGTTCTCTTTGGCGGTGACATGGTGGACTTTTCTTCAAAAGAGACCACCGGGATATTAAAAAAGGGGATGGAGGGTCTGAACAAACCCTATATGTACATCCGTGCAGACCATGACACCACGCCGTCATATATCGACAGGATAACCCTTAACATGGGCACAGAATACCAGGAAACGATAGGTGAAATGTCCGATGTCTATGTTGAGGAATTCCCGGATTTTTGTGTTGTGGGCTGGAATAATTCCACCTCGCCCCTGTCGGTTTCCGGAATGGAAAAGATCCGTGCGGCAAAGGACCTGGGCAAACATATGATCCTTCTTACCCACGTTCCCATCGCTCCAAGGGATGATAACAGTCTTTGCGAAAAAAGTGAGGAAGCCTTTGACGGACGGGATCTGATATGGGGCGATTATGCAAAATACAGTTATTTCCCCAACGATTCTCCCGAAGGTGAAGCGACGGCAGAACTGCTAAATATGCTGTACAGCGAGGATTCTCCCTTCGTGGAGGTGCTGTGCGGACATCTGCACTTTTCCTGGGATGGATATATTTCCGAACATGTCCATCAGCACGTATTTTCCGCAGCATTTAACCGCTATATGGGGGAGATCACTGTTTCCGGAGAGTGATCATTGTTGCCGGAGGACGATACAATGAAAGAAAAAGCTTTTAGAACAAAATTGATATTTATAATTCTGTCCTTTATCGGGACAGGGTTTATATATTATACGTTCTTTGCCATGCTTTCCTACATAAGGGAAGAATCCACCGAAGAGGTTTCCATGACCCTCTCATCCGGTTACGATGTCACTATAGACGGTACCTCCTACAACAATGTGGATCTTTCCGAACTAAGGTTTGACACCGTTCCCTCCGGAACAGAGATCACGGTTACATCAGAGTTTCCGTCAAAAGATCTGGATAACTCCATGATGGAACTCTATACCCTTCACAGTCGCGTTCGCGTACTGGTTGAAAACGAGATCGTATACAGCTACGGATTTGATAAACCTGTTGTTTTCGGCTACGGAAATCTCCATATTCCGCTTCACGAATCTTACAGTGGCAAGAAATTCACGATACAGTATTTCGTCATGGAAGGTGGCGAAATGTCATCGATTGACGCACCTGTCATTTTATTTGAGGCGAGGGATCATTTCCGCAATGCCGCCAGAGTCCGTCTCCCCTTCCTGATGGTGAATTTTGCACTGATCATCATCTCCCTGATGTTTGGTGCCATCGCGCTCATATTTATGTTCAAGACAAAAGAGATGATAAAGCTGGTCTTTCTGGCTATTTCCGTATTTGGCATAGGTGTGTGGATATTCTGTAGCCATGACTTTATCGCTGTATTTTCCGACAATCTTCTTCTCCGCGGTCACATTGAGTATATGTCCTTTTATACTGCACCCTTCTTTTTCACGCTGTATTTCTTCGACGATTATTTTGTCAAAGAAACTTCACCCAGAAGATATGTTTACATTACAATTGCGGCAATCCAGGGTGTCTTTGGAGCCGTTAGCATTCCTCTGAACTTCCTGACCCCGATACACTTGCCTTCACTCCTGCCCTTCAGCCACATCACTCTGATCTTGTCCCTGACTTTTCTGGCATACATGTCAATTCGCGCCGCCAGACTTAAAAAGAATACCCACAGGCCTTTCCTGATAGGCTTCACAATAGTGATCGGTTTCGCCCTCAGAGATCTGATCCTGTTTGTAAACTATCATTATATCCGGCACAGCAGCGGTGAAAAATATCAAAGCCGCATGCTCATCGGAACTTTCCTGTTTGCGATCTGTATGTTCGTCGACTTCTTTTCTCTGCAAAACCGCAGACTGGCTGCAGAAGCAGAAGCTGAAGCCTTCAACAAAATGGCTCACACAGATATTATGACAGGTCTGTCAAACAGAAGGCGCTGCGAAGAAGAATTTGCTGTATTTGCCAAAAGTAAAAGCGTATTCGGAATAATAAGTTTTGATCTGAACGATCTGAAGAAAACCAACGATAATTACGGACATGAGGCCGGCGATAAGCTTCTTACGGACTTTTCGAATCTCCTTAAATCCGTTTTTTCGGAGGATTGCATGGTGTGCAGGACGGGTGGAGACGAGTTCATAGCCACCATCCCCGATGCAAAAAAATACAGACCCGAAAACATCCTGCGCGCTCTGGCAGAAAAAAGAGATGTGATCAACAAGTCCAGAACGCCCCTTCCCCTCTCCTATGCCTGTGGATACTGTCTCAGCAATGATCCCGCCCTGGCAAAG
>CACXGM010000041.1 GCA_902767075.1 uncultured Lachnospiraceae bacterium | reverse complement strand
TGATCTGAGATCATAGATATAATACGAAACAAGCGAGGACTAATTTAGACAATGAAACGAAAATATATATATGCTTTATCTGCTCTGATGTTTTCGGCTCTTGTAATGGGATGCGCGGGTAAAACTAAAGACACCGGCAAAATCGAAGATACTACAGAGACAGTGTCGGAAACAGAAACAGAAACGGAAAATGAAAACAGCGGCGATATAGGCGAGAATAAAGATGATAACAGGGAGGAAGAAGACGTGGACAAGGAGTCATTTGCAACAGGAATAAATACGGAGAATTTGGGTCAGAGCGCAGCAACCGGCGAGGAAGAAAAGAAAGATGTATGGGAGTTTGTGCTTGATGATAGCATTGAAGAGTTCTGTCCCACGGCAATTGCAGAGCCCAGGGATGGAGTAACATATGGTGAGTACACCCACGGAACATATTTTTCAAAGACCTGCGGATTGGAGAGAGGATATAACATTCTGCTCCCGGCCGGATACAGCGAGGATAAGCAGTATCCCGTATTATATCTGCTCCACGGAATCTTTGGAAATGAGTATTCATTCTCCGGGGATCCCGCAAACAGGATAAAGGAGATCGTAGGTAACATGACTGCAGACGGGATCATTGAAGAGACCATAGTCGTATGCCCCAACATGTTTGCATCCACGGACCCGGAGCAACAGCCCGGCTTTGACGCAGAGAGCGTACGCCCTTACGATAATTTCATAAATGATCTGGTCAATGATCTGATGCCATATATCGAGAGCGAGTATTCTGTTCTCACCGGCAGGGAAAATACATATCTTGCAGGCTTTTCCATGGGAGGCCGCGAGACCATTTATATCACTTTGAAAAAGCCTGAACTTTTCGGATACGCCTGCGCGATTTCATCCGCTCCCGGCGTTGTTCCCTCATCCGATAAATTCATGAGCCATGAGGGACAGATGGAAGAGAGTGAGATGAAATTTGAAGAAGGTGCTACAGTCCCCAATAAATTCATTCTCTGCTGCGGTACTTCTGATTCTGTGGTAGGCAAGTTCCCTCTTTCCTATCATGAGATATTGGAGAAGAACGGTACGGATCATATCTGGTATGAAATACCCGGCGCAGATCATGACAATAACGCCATCAAGAGCGGTCTTTACAATCTCTTTAAGCAGATCGCATATGACAAAGCAAACAATTAACAGGAATAAAAATGGATCAGTTAAATCTCTTTGAATACATGACTGAAAACAATAAAGAAAAAGAGTCTCCTCTGGCCGCCAGGATGCGTCCCAGGACCATAGAGGAAGTGGTGGGGCAGGAACATATCCTGTCGGAGGATAAGCTGCTCTATAGGGCCATTAAGGCGGATAAACTCAGTTCACTTATCTTTTACGGACCTCCCGGAACCGGAAAGACTACTCTTGCAAGAGTCATCGCAAATACCACCAGCGCGGAGTTTACTCAGATAAATGCCACCATTGCCGGTAAAAAGGACATGGAAGAGGTGGTGAATAAAGCCAAGACTCTGATGGGCATGAACGGAAAGCGCACCATTCTTTTCATAGATGAGATACATCGTTTTAACAAGAGCCAGCAGGATTATCTCCTTCCCTTTGTGGAGGACGGAACCATCATTCTCATCGGTGCTACCACGGAGAATCCCTATTTTGAAGTAAACGGGGCTCTGGTATCAAGATCCATCATATTTGAATTAAAGCCCATTCCCCAGGAAGCAATAGAAGGCCTGATCAGAAAGGCCGTATCCGATGAAGAGCGGGGCATGGGAGCTTATAAAGCGGTAATAGATGATGATGCAGTCAGCTTCCTGGCAGATATCGCAGGGGGTGATGCAAGACATGCACTTAATGCCGTTGAACTGGGTGTGATGTCCACTCCCCGGAGCGAAGACGGACTTATCCATATCACCTTGGATGTGGCACAGGAGTGCATCCAGAAGCGAAAGGTCAGATATGACAAGGACGGGGACAACCATTATGATACCATCTCAGCTTTTATCAAGAGCATGAGAGGGTCGGATCCCGATGCCGCCGTTTATTATCTTGCAAGAATGCTATATGCGGGAGAGGATATAAAGTTTATCGCCAGAAGGATATGTATCTGTGCCTCGGAGGATGTGGGAAACGCGGATCCCATGGCCCTTGTGGTGGCAACCAATGCATTTCTTGCCATTGAGCGTATCGGAATGCCGGAAGCCCAGATCATTCTCTCACAGGCGGCTACCTATGTAGCCACAGCGCCAAAGTCCAATGCAGCCTACGGAGCGGTTGACGAGGCCATGAGAGAAGTAGCATCAACAGGAAATCTGCCCATTCCTCCCCATCTTCAGGATGCGCATTATAAGGGAGCTGCAAAACTAGGGCACGGAACAGGGTATCTATACGCCCATGATTTCCCCAATCATTACGTTAAACAGCAATATCTTCCCTATGAATTAAGCGGCAAGGAATTCTACAGGCCCGACGGACAGGGGTATGAGGTAAAGATCAGAGAGCATATGAAAAAGATCCGCAAGGAAGCCGAATGATCTTGAATCTGATCAACAAATCTGATTAACAAATCTTAACCGGCCGGTTAACAAAGATTAATACTCTGATACTTTTTTAACAGACATATATTTGGTATTATAAAGTGGTGAGCGAAAGTGCTTGCCACTTTTTTTTGAGGAGGAAACAATCTTGGTAAACATTCTTATCTGTGACGATGATCACGATATCGTAAATGCTCTTAAAATATATCTGACAAATCCCGAATATAAAATATTGGAAGCATATAACGGAAAAGAGGCACTGGATGTTATAAAGGATAATGACATCAGTCTGGTACTCATGGATATCATGATGCCGGTGATGGATGGAATCGAAGCCATGGTAAAGATCCGCGAGTTTTCAAATGTACCCATTATCATGCTTACCGCAAAGAGTGAGGACAGTGACAAGGTGCTGGGGCTGAATGTGGGAGCGGATGATTATATAACCAAGCCCTTTAATCCCGCAGAGGTGATAGCCCGCGTCGGAGCCATGCTCAGAAGATATACCAGACTGGGAGGCGGAGCTTTAAACAGTGCGGAGATAGTCATAGGGGGCCTGGAATTAAATAATGACAGCAGACAGGTATATGCCGAAGGAAAGCAGGTATGCCTCACTCCAAAAGAATTCGAGATATTAAGATTTCTCATGATGAATAAGGGTAAAACCTATTCGCCCTCGGAGATATATAAATCAGTCTGGCATGAGGATCCTATCGGCGGTGAAAAGACTATAGCAGTGCATATCAGGCATATCCGTGAAAAGATAGAGATCAATCCCGCCGAGCCAAGATACATAAAGGTTGTATTTGGGCAGGGATATATTCTGGAGGGGTAATAGCCCGGTCTTAATCAAATCTTAACCGGTCGGCTACTTTTTTCTTAATCGGGAGGAGTGGTATTCTGCTTGTAGAGACGGGAGTGTGACTACCGTAAACAGATCACGATAAAGGGAGAGAGCAGATATGAAGAGATTAAGAAAGATGCTGTGTGCAGTGCTGAGCGCTTTGATGCTGGTTGGATCTGTTACATCCTGTGGAAGCCCGGCCACGAACAAAGATGAGATGAATGCCTCGGCTTTACCGGAGCGCGAAGAAGACATCGTAGCCGGCAACACGGAAGAAAGCACCGGATCATTAAGCGGAGAAGAGCCGGTGATCCTGGCTGATTCTGAAGTGATCGGAGACTATAAGATCAGATTCATAACGCCGGAGATGATAGACATTAATAAAAACTATAGCTTCTCCTTATGCGGGAATGAGCTTTTTTACAGCGGTTTCGATGAAAGTGCACTTGTGTCAATAGTTTACTGCACCAATCTTGAAACCATGGTGACAAAAGAATTATTTAATCCCGCAGATGATAAGGGCGAATCAATAGGCTTTGGCGGAGTAACCGCTGGTTATAATGGTGAAGTATTGATCGTTGGAAATGAATATGTAGCGGAGAACAGATTCGGCTATGAACTTCTCACCTTTGACTCTGACGGTCATATGATAAAGGAAAAGGATGTTAATACGGAAGAGAGCACTTTTATAAGTAATCCCGCCGTGCTTGAGGGGGACAGGATCATATGCCTGGTTAACGGAGGAAGCGGAAACAGCTTTATTGGAAATATTAAGCAGTACAATGAAGACTTCAGGACCTTTGATGATATAGCCGGTTTACAGGAGGAGTATGCCACATCCATAGGAGCAGGGGAATCAGGAAAGACGCTTCTGATAAACAACGGAGATTCACTTAAAAGATTTGATCCGGCTTCCGGCAGCACCGCAAGCATTTTTGACTGGCAGTCCGTTGATATTGAAGGATACAAAGTGGCGGCTATGTCTGAAAAGAACGGAGAGCTTTATGTACTCATTTCGGATTATTCCGCTAACTCCATTGAACTTGCCGTTATTTCCGAGGCGGACCCGTCTGAGAAAAAAGAGGTTACCACAATAAAGCTGGCTACACTATCGGTTAATGGCGGTCTCAGACAGGCAACATCCAATTTCAACAGATCCCAGTCCGACTACCGCGTAGAATTAGTTGAATATCAAAACGGTGCATATATAGGAACTCAGGATGATCTGGATAAGCTGATGATAGATCTGCTGGGGGATGATCCCTGTGATCTGATAGATCTGTCTTGTTTTGAAGAAAACTCGCCGGATATTTTAGATATGATAACCAAAGGTTATATCGATAACCTTACTCCTTATATTGAAAACAGTTCAGTCATTAAGCTTGATGATTTCGAAAAAAAGGCTGTGGAAACCTGTAAGTGCGGGGACTTTTTAGCAGCGATCCCCTACTCTTTTGAAATATGGACCTGTCTTGCGGATGAAGAAATGGTAAATGAAAAAGGAAGTATCAGCGTTCATGATCTGATAGAGTATGACAGAACTCATCCGGATAAGATATTTGCGGAAGGAGTAAAAGATTACAATATTCTTGATGCCTTACTGTACCGCAATTTAGATCAGTTTGTGGATAAAGAAAAAGGCACATGCAATTTTGACAGCGATAGCTTTAAGGAGATCGCGGAATATGCCTGTGAATACTCTTCCAATCCAAATGACAATGAATATTACAATTTTTATTCTTTTGGTGCAAAAGACGATATAGTCAAGTATACATATTTTGAAAAACTGGAGTATTTAAACTACAACATGATGCGCTTTATGGGCGGAAAGACTACTCCTATAGGAATGCCGACGATAGATGGCAGTTATCGTACTTTGATTGATATAAACGGTAACGGAAGCACACTTGGCATTACTTCTGTTTCTAAGAACAAGGAAGGAGCTTTTAAGTTTATTGAGTTTTATCTGACAATGGCTCCCGGCGATTACTGGTATGGTTTCCCTACAAATAAGAGATTCCTGCAAAGACAGATAGATAAGTATTCGGATGAGAATGATCCGGATAATTATCGGACATACAGCTTTACGTACGCAGGATCGGATGCAACAGAAACCTTCGAAGCGCATCCGCTTACAGAGGATGAGATCAAAACATTTTACAAAATGATCGAGTATTCAGAGCCAAAGTGTCAGGGATATATGCCTGTTATCGTAATAGTGTACGATGAACTTGAGCCGTATTTCGAGGGGCTTAAGAGCCTGGATGATGCGGTCAGGATAATTCAGAACAGAGTATCGCTCTATCTGGCGGAAAACAGTTAAGTGTAAGATGATAGATATAGGTGTTATTACGGAG
>CACXGM010000040.1 GCA_902767075.1 uncultured Lachnospiraceae bacterium | reverse complement strand
TCTGCAGACAAAATGACAGATTTGCATACACAAAAACAGGAGGTGTATCGGATATGGGAAAGATACTTGTTACCGGCGGAGCCGGTTTTATAGGCAGTCATACGGTCGTTGAGCTTCAGGAAGCCGGAAAAGACGTAGTGGTACTGGATAATCTCAGCAACTCAAGTGAGAAATCTCTTGAGAGAGTGGAGGCGATCACCGGAAAGAAAGTCCCTTTTTACAAGGCAGACATTCTTGATCGTGATGCTCTCGAGGAAATCTTCTCCAAGGAAGACATTTACGCTGTTATCCACTTTGCCGGACTTAAAGCGGTGGGGGAATCCGTACAGAAGCCCTGGGAGTACTACGAGAACAATATTGCGGGTACTCTCACACTTACCGATGTAATGAGAAAGCACGGATGCAAGAACATCATCTTTTCATCCAGCGCTACGGTATACGGAAATCCTGCATTTATTCCCATCACGGAGGAGTGTCCCAAGGGACAGTGCACCAATCCTTACGGATGGACCAAGTCCATGCTGGAGCAGATTCTTTCTGACATCCAGAAGGCCGACAATGAGTGGAATGTGATCCTGCTCAGATACTTTAACCCCATCGGTGCCCACAAGTCCGGCAGCATAGGAGAGAATCCCAGCGGGATCCCCAACAATCTCATGCCCTATATCACACAGGTGGCAGTGGGAAAGAGGGATCATTTAAATGTGTTCGGAAACGATTACGATACCCACGACGGAACGGGCGTAAGAGATTATATCCATGTTGTGGATCTGGCACAGGGCCACGTAAAGGCACTTAAAAAGATAGAAGAAAATGCCGGCCTGAAGATCTATAATCTGGGAACGGGACACGGATACAGTGTTCTGGATATAGTTAAGAACTTTGAGGAAGCCACCGGAGTGAAGATCCCCTATGAGATCCAGGGACGCCGCCCCGGAGACATAGCAACCTGCTATGCAGATGCAAGCCTTGCAAAAAAAGAACTGGGATGGGAAGCCAAATACGGGATCCGCGAGATGTGTGAGGACTCCTGGAGATGGCAGAAGAACAATCCCGAAGGATTTATCTAATATTATTTGAACTTAATCCTCTTCGATTATTCTGAGTTCAAGATAATCGAAGGGGATTTCTTCTATAAAGGAATCCTGGGTAAAGCGGGTGACTGCGCTTCTCTTAAACTCCTTTTTATTGCATTCGAGCCATGCCGGCTGGGGCAGGTCCATTCTGCGGCACACTTCCGCCACGGCGGCAAATACCTTGTGAGTCCTCGTGTCATTTGAATAGTCTTCTATCAGCTCGTCACAGAGCATATGTGTTTCTTTGAATTGTCTGGCCCAGATTCTCATTCGAAATATCCCATAAATAAAAAACGTTTTTCTATGCATATTTAACAAAAAATTGTACTTAAACGTTTAATAATATGCATATCTTATGCAAAATGTTGAAACATATGATATCATTATAAAGGAAAGAAAATTCAAGAGCAAGCATCCGTAACAATTGTCTTACGGGCTTTTGTAAATCCAAGCGGATGCAAGGCGGGATTAAAATGGAACTAGTTGGCAATGGCGACGGAATTGAGACCTGGCAGGAGGTGAGCCTCCTCTATAATGCAGCGCTGCATCAGATGGAGACCAAGATGGAGATCCTCAATGAGGAGTTCCAGCACGTCCACCAGTACAATCCCATCGAGCACATTAAGTCGAGGATCAAGACTCCCGAGAGTATTGTAAAGAAACTTAAGAGGAATGGCTACGATTCTACAATTGAAAACATGGTGAATCATGTAAATGATATTGCGGGGATAAGGATCATCTGCTCCTTTACATCCGATATATACCGTATAGCGGACATGATCAAGCATCAGCAGGATATTCAGGTTTTAACTGTAAAGGACTACATCACCTACCCCAAAACCAGCGGTTATAAGAGCTATCACATGATCATCACCATACCGGTGTATCTCTCCGACAGAAAGGTGGATACCAAGGTTGAAATACAGATCCGCACTGTTGCGATGGACTTCTGGGCAAGCTTGGAGCACAAGATAAATTATAAATTCGAAGGAGACGTGCCGGCACATATATCACAAGAGTTGGTGGAATGCGCGAGAATGGTTTCGGATCTGGATGATAAAATGCTTCAGCTCAATGATGAGATTATGGAACTTAGCCAATCTTGACGAAAAAACTTAAGATGTTGTACCAAAGTATCGGGCCATTCTTTTCAGAGTGGCCCGGTTCTTTTGGTTTTGTATTCACTCCTCGTTTCTTGAGTTGCCGAGGGGCGTGTGAGCCGTGCTGAGAGCAAACTGTCCGAGGCCGGCACTTACCGAACGCAAGCATAAGCGCAGCGTGAGGTTAGTACCGCTGCTTCGAGGACCGTTAGCCGGGAGGCGATGCTCGAAGCACCCTCACATGCTCCTTGGTTTTCCCAAAAATGAGGAGTGCCCGGATCCCTTTCGGAATCCGGGCTGATTATGAAAAAATGATCGAATAACACTTTGCTTTGTTCTTGATACAACTATAGCAAGGAAATGTTAACAAAATATGAACACTCTGTAAAGGATTGGTAAATATTTACAGACAAGTAGAAAAAAAGAGAGAAAAATTGTGCATATTGCACAAAAGAAAATACGTATTGTAAAGAGCTTGCAAAAATGATAAAATCAAGAGATGCGTGGGAGTATGTAAGTATATTGATTTGTTGAGGACTTTAACGGAGGCTTCTATGGATACATTAATGGATAAGTTGGCTCAGAAACTTAATGCTCAGGAGATGATAAGAGCAAACGGCGAGGCAGAGGCTGAACAGATGCAGTATTTAAAGGCTCAGGTCGGCGAATATCAGGGATGTCTGGACAGGCTCGCTCAGGTGTGCAACGAGCTGGGCAATCTGGAGACCAGACTTTCCGATCTCAGCCTTCCCGGAAACAGCGCCAGCGAGGAAGCTGTTTCTGAGATCAAAAACCAGATAGAGACTCTTGCACAGTCCACGGACAGTCAGTTAAAAGAGCTTCAGAACAGCACGAAGGATAAGCTTGAGGAACTGTCAAACAGCACCGGCAGGAGGCTGGATGAGATAACACAGTCCACAGGGGACCAGTTCAGGAATTTCTCCGAGTCCACCAATCAGCAGCTTAAGGATATGCAGGGTGAACTTTTGGAGAAGGTGGGAACCGAGGAGAATCTCCACAAAGAGGGTGTCAGGATCTACAAAAACATTCAGGCTTCAATGGTCAATGAACTGGAGCCCATGGAGGACACCATAAAGGACAGCAAAAAGCAGATACTGGCTTCCATAAAGGGAGTCAAGATCCTTGCGGTGGTTGCGGTGGTACTTTCCGCTCTCACACTCATTATCCAGATAATAAAGCTTCTGGGAATAATCTAAAAAATCAGGACTTTCCTATATATAATGAAACGAAAGATCAGACGAACACACAAGAGAATAGAATTAGGTTTTATATTTGCGTCTATACTTGCACTGTTTCTATGTATATTCTTTATGCACGGTCTGCCAAAGTTTGAGCATACCGGAGATAACACATTCAATATTTTTCTGAACGGCGAGTTTGTGGGAACTATTGACGACGGCTCCAGAGCGGAGCATCTTCTTATAGAATCCAGAAGAAAGGTTGCATCCAGAAGTTCCTCCCTTATGTTCATGACCGGAGACCTGGAGGTAAAGGGAGAAGAACTCCTCTTCGGAAAAGTAGATTCCGACCGTCAGGTCATGGAGAAGATGCAATCCATCCTCAGCCATACCGTGGATGAAAACATTCAGAGAAGTGTTACCGTTAAAATAGAAGAATACATGGTGAACCTGCGGAACCTGCAGGATGCGCAGAAGCTTTTGCAGGCGGCTCTGGATCTGTATGACGAATCCGGACGTTTTGTGGTTGAGCTTTCAAAAGCGGCTGACAGGGATTTCAGTGTTATCACCCCCAAGATCATAGATACCTATTCGGGGGAAGAGGTGGAGGAGAAAGAAGAATTCAAACTTCCTGAGGCGGGCATTTCCGAGTTTATAGAAAACTGGGGAATGTCGGATACCGCAAAGGAGGAGGATAAGGATTTCGAAGACTACGAACTTGGCGTATTTGCCATGAACTTCATTGAAGATGTGGAGATCAGCCAGGGATATCTTCCTGCCTCCAGAGTTACGGATCTGGAGACGGCCATTGAAAATGTCACCAAGGAGCAGGAGACTCCCGGGGAATACGAGATCAAATCCGGAGATACCCTTTCGGGAATATCCATGGCGGTGAATATCCCTATGGAGACCCTGGTGGCACTTAACCCCGATAAGCTGGAAAATGTCAATTCCACTATACATATCGGAGACATTCTCACCATCACTGTTCCGGAACCGGAGCTTTCCGTTGAGAGAATCGAAAGGATTTATGTGGAAGAGGTTTATGATGCGGATGTAATATATGTGGACAATGATGAATGGTATACCACTCAGTTCCAGATACTCCAGCAGCCCTCTTCGGGATACAGAAAGGCGATACTTGATATCCATTATACAAATAATAAGGAGATATCAAAGGATGTAGTCAAGGAACAGATCCTTCTTGAAGCTAAACCTAAGATAGTGGAGAGAGGAACCAGGATCCCGCCCACATATATAAAGCCTATTTCCGGCGGACGTATTTCATCCTACTTCGGATACAGAAGATCCCCGGGAGGAATAGGAAGCACATACCACAAGGGTGTGGACTGGTACGTACCTTTGGGCACGCCTGTTTACGCATCCAGCGGCGGTACCGTCAGAAGCGCCGGATGGGGAAGCGGATACGGATATGTAGTTTACATCGATCACCCTGACGGACGTCAGACAAGATATGCACACTGCAGCCGCCTGGTAGTATCTGCGGGACAGTATGTAAACCAGGGCGACCTCATCGCATACAGCGGAAGTACCGGTAACTCAACGGGACCTCATCTGCACTTTGAGATCCTTATAAACGGTACACAGGTGAACCCGCTTGATTACTTGTAATACCAGGGTCAAAAGTCAAAAATGTGAGTCATGCTTGCATGAATGAGCATTTTTGACTTAATGACCCGCACAAACATGAGCAAGTAGCAATTTCCTGCGAAGTCAGGAAATTAGCGGATTGCGAATGGTTGTAGGATTGCGAGAGTTGCAAGGCAACGAAGCAATCCGTGGTATTATGCAGGAGGCAAATAAATAAAAAAATTATTGTTGACTCTCCCCGATTACTGTGATATAGTAATCGGGCGAGTCAAAAACGGCTCTTTTTTTAGTGCAATGGATTTGGCTGTTTTCGCAGCCTACACTATTTAATAATTTCGGAGGAAAAGCAATGCGTACCAAGATCACTCTTGCCTGCACCGAGTGCAAGCAGCGCAACTACAATACTACAAAGGAAAAGAAGACCATGCCTGACCGCATGGAGATCAAGAAGTACTGCCGTTTCTGCAAGAAGCACACTCTTCACAAGGAAACCAAGTAACTTAACCGATCGGAGGTCAAAATGGAAGATTCCGCAAAGAAAAAGGGACCCGGATTTTTCGCCGGCGTAAAAGCTGAGTTCGGAAAGATCACCTGGCCCGACAAGAAAACGACTTTTAAGCAGTCGGTTGCTGTTGTTTTGATTTCTGTTGTATTGGGAGTTATCATCGCTGTTCTGGACTTTGGCGCTCAGAACGGAATCGACTTCCTTATAGGTCTTAAGTAAGGAGGACGGATATGGGTGAGGCTAAATGGTATGTCGTACATACCTATTCCGGATATGAGAATAAGGTAAAGGCCGACATCGAGAAAACCATCGAGAACAACAAGGCCCTCGGAGAGAAGATCCTCGAGGTGCGCGTTCCTGTTGAAGACGTTGTTGAGATCAAAAACGGTAATAAAAAGACTGTACAGAGAAAACTTTTTCCCGGATATGTCCTTGTAAATATGGATATGAATGATGAGACTTGGTACGTAGTCCGCAATACCCGCGGTGTTACCGGATTCGTCGGCCCGGGAAGCAAGGCTGTTCCCCTTACTGACGCTGAGATGAAGCCTCTGGGGATCAACACAGGTACAACAGTCAGCATCGATTTTGCAGAGGGTGATACCATTGCGGTTGTTGCCGGCGTTTGGAAGGATACTGTGGGCGTAGTCAGAAAGATCGACTACAACAAGCAGACAGTTACCATCAGAGTAGAGCTTTTCCAGGGAAGTGAAACTCCCGTAGAACTCGGCTTTGCCGAAGTCAGAAAGCTCGGCTAAACAGTTATGTCCGGAGCTTGCTCCGCGATATATTCCTGCTTTTTGCAGGAGGTGTCCGTCGTGGGAGTGCATTTTTGTGATGCACGCCTAACCACATTTATTTTAGGAGGTGCCAATCATGGCAAAGAAAGTAGAAGGCTATATTAAATTACAGATCCCGGCCGGCAAGGCAACACCCGCGCCCCCGGTAGGTCCCGCACTTGGTCAGCATGGTGTTAACATCGTAGAGTTCACCAAGCAGTTCAATGCTAAGACAGCTGATAAGGGAGATACCATCATCCCCGTTATCATCACTGTTTACTCAGACAGAAGTTTCAGCTTCGTAACCAAGACTCCCCCCGCTGCAGTTCTTCTTAAGAAGGCTTGCAACATCAAGAGTGGTTCCGGAGTTCCCAACAAGACTAAGGTTGCTACCATCTCCAAGGCTAAGGTCCAGGAGATCGCAGAACTTAAGATGCCCGATCTTAACGCAGCAAGCCTTGAGGCTGCTATGAGCATGATCGCAGGAACCGCACGTTCCATGGGTATTGTCGTAGAGGACTGATCCGGTAAACCAAATCAATAGAAAATGGGAGGCAATTAGATTTGCCGCTTGAACCTAGGAGGAAATATAAATGAAGCACGGAAAGAAATATACTGAGGCAGCAAAGCTTGTTGACCGCAGCGTAGCATACGAACCCGCTGATGCGATCGCTCTTGTAAAGAAGACCGCTACAGCAAAATTTGACGAGACTATCGAAGTACATATCAGAACCGGATGTGACGGACGTCACGCTGATCAGCAGATCCGCGGCGCAGTAGTTCTCCCTAACGGAACCGGTAAGACCGTAAGAGTACTGGTTATCGCTAAGGGCGATAAGCTGGCTGAGGCTCAGGCTGCAGGAGCTGATTTTGTAGGCGGCGAGGAGCTCGTTCCCAAGATCCAGAACGATGGATGGCTTGACTTTGATGTAGTAGTAGCTACACCTGATATGATGGGTGTTGTTGGACGTCTCGGTAAGGTTCTCGGACCTAAGGGACTCATGCCCAACCCCAAGGCAGGTACCGTTACCATGGACGTAACCAAGGCAGTTAACGATATCAAAGCAGGTAAGATCGAATACAGACTCGACAAGAGCAATATCGTACACGTTCCCGTAGGAAAGGCTTCCTTCTCTGAGGAGCAGCTTACTCAGAACTTCGATGCTCTTATGGAGGCTATTTCAAAGGCAAAGCCCAGCGCTCTCAAGGGACAGTACTTAAGAAGCATCACCCTTACCAGCACCATGGGCCCCGGTGTAAAGGTCAGCACTGCAAAGTATTGATCCACACATTTTATTCTAAAATAAAAATATCCCTTGACACTTAAGTGGCCTTGTGATATTTTTATACAGGTTTTTATACCAAGCCGAAGACAGCAGGTGTGCGAAGGCACGTAAATCCCGCCGAGGTTAATCACGTAATCATATTACAAAGATTATCTCCCATGCTGTGCTTTGCATTGCATGGGATTTTTTTCGGCTCCATTCTATAAGGAGGTAAAAAGAAAAAATGGCTAAGGTTGAAATTAAAGCACCCATCGTGGCAGAGATTTCAGAGTGC
>CACXGM010000039.1 GCA_902767075.1 uncultured Lachnospiraceae bacterium | reverse complement strand
TGCGACTCTTTGCGCGCCGGTGCGCGCAAGCTTTAGCTTGCATTATTCATCTGCGCACCGGTCGCATCCATAGCGGAGCGTTTTTTTATGTACATTTCTTATATTCAGTTCTTATAATTTCTTCCGGAGATCTGTTTTCCGCTGATCTTGATGGATCCTAAATCCACCTCTGCCTCGATCTTTGCTTCATCCGGGTTGTCCGGATTGATGGAAACAGCTCCCATAGAGCATTCCGCCTTAGCTTTATTAAATGTACCTTTGATCTCAATATTTCCGAGCTGTGATTCAAAGCTGCCTTCATCAAAATTAACATTCTTGAATTCGATATTTCCCATCTCGGTAGTAACATTTATCTCCTGAGCGGATACATCGGACAATTCTGCGTTTCCCGCATCGGTTTCAACGGTTAAATCTTCTGTCACGGAATCTCTGATCTCAATATTACCTGCATCGGCTACTATCCTGATATCACCAACGGTTATATTGCTGAACTCTGTATTTGCAGCATCCATATCCAGATCGATCTCCTCAAACACAGCATCGCTTATTCTAAAATCTCCCGCATCAATGTTTCCTTCCAATTTACCGAAAGCAGCATTCGTCGGAACATAAACTATCATCTTAAAATTTTCGTTTGAAAATGCATTCTTGATATTAAAGCTATTCTTCCTTCCCTTTGAGGTGATCTTAAGTGTATCATCATCTACAGTGCACTTTACAAGCATACTTTCGGGGAATCTGTATTCCACATGATAATCGTCTCCCCTTGCGATCTCAAAAGACATAATATCCGCATCAATGCTGATATCTTTAAAGCTCTCCAATGGCTCTTCCACTGCAGCAACCTCTTCATATGCAAAAGCATTGCTGAACATCCTCTTAAAGGTGCCGAATCTGAAAGCAAGCGAAACCGCTATAATGATCCCGGTCAATACAAATATCAATACTATAAAAAGACCTGTATATTTTTTCATTTTCTGATCCTCTTTTCCTATTTTACTGTTCCCTGACTGTAAGGGCTCTCTTTAACGGTCTGTGAAGTATTCCGACAACGGGCCAGATTATCCAGGTCAGCCCCCACTTAAAGGTGGTGAAGCTCAGGATAAGATACAGGCAGGTAAACACAGGCCAATATACTGACATAAAGAACTCTGCCACAGGGCTGATATACTTGATATTCTTTTCATCCTCGGGACGATACTCCGCTTTCATGGTACCCTTTCCGTTAAGCGCCAGCAGCGACTCATATCCGTTCTTTCTCATGCCGCTGTTTACGATGAGCATTACACCGAAAGCAAGGGTGATGAACAGAACTATCGCTGAAGCATCCTCAAATCTGGGTAATACCTCGCTAAAGATAAAAGTGGGGATCCAGCACAGTACCACCAGCAAAATGCCAATGGTCAGTTTGAGGCTGTGATCTCTGCTGTATGAAGAACTCTCATTGGCAACATATTTTGTAGCGTCCATGCTGAGTGTACTGTTGGCAGCAGATATTCCTTTCCATTCACCCTCTGCCATTGCTCCGAATACTATAGTGGCCACACCGGCACCTGCTATTGCCAGGGAGATAAGAACGCCGATAAATTCAAACCTTCCATCCAGCAGAACATCTCCGAGTACAAATCCGACCAAGCTTAAGATACAGATCGCAATTCCAAGAGAGATCTTAAATGCGCTTTCCGAACGCTTTTTCAAAAGTTCCTCCGCCTCCGACGCGGTGATGATCCGGATAGAGCCGGAAGATTGTTTAGTTGCTCCTGTCTCTGCGGATGAAGCATTTCCGGAATTGCTTTCCGAAGCATTATCCGATGAAGCATCAGATTCCTTGGCATTTTCTTCGTTCTTTGCAGAGTCTTCCGCGCTTCTGTCAGTATTATTCTTATCGGAAAGTTTCCGCTCGGCGGCATTCATCTCGTCCTCAAGTCCGAGGGCATCCGCAAGTTCCGAAAGATTACCGAACTCAGAGATTACAGTTCCAACCGCCTCGTTTTCAGTTCTGCCCTCGGAAAGCAGCTCGTTATATTTGTCCTCCATCATTTCCCAGAGAACTTCTTTTGCCTTTAAAACAGCAGGAGTACTGGGAAGATTTGCAAACATTGTATCCAGATAGTTTTTAATAGTTTCCATTGTAATTCTCCTCTATAAATCTCTCCACCACTTCTTTGGTAAGAAACCATTCTTCACACTTTTCAGCGTAGTACTTCTTTCCCTCGTCGGTGATGCGGTAATATGTCCTCTTCTTTCCTGTGTCCGCAGACTCCTGTGAGTAACTCTCAACATATCCGTTTTTCTCCATCCGCGTAAACGCCGAGTAAAGAGTTGTTTCTTTTATATTGTATTTATTCTCGGACAATGTCTTTATCTGCTTTGAAATCTCATATCCGTATGAAGGTGTGTTCAAAAGCAGGAAAAGGATCATTGTATCGTTATAGCCGCGGATAACGTCACTGCTTATCTCTGTCATGGCATTTTCTCCTTTACGATACTAAACTTTCTTTTTTACTCCGACTGACGTTCCTACGATTGACGTTGCTTCGACTGTCGTACTACGTCTGTCGTAGTAAATATATCATTACCCCATATCTATGTCAACACTTTTCGAAAAATTTTTTAAAATAATATATTTTTATCCCTGTTTTTGGTATGATAGTGGGCGAAATCGTTTTTAAGGAGTAGTCCAAATATGAAGATCGCTTTCTTTGATATAGACGGAACTCTGACGTCCGAAAAGGACGGAAAGATACCCGAAAGCGCAAAAGACGCCATTAGAAAAGCCAGGCAGGCAGGGAACCTGATGTTCATAAACACCGGTAGATGCTTTCAGAATGTGGAGCCACGCTTTAGAGAAGTGGGCTTTGACGGATATGTAAACGGATGCGGCACACATATAATGATAGGAGATGAAACCCTCTTCTACCTGACTCAGCCCGCAGAAAGGATCCGGGAGGTGATCAGGCTGTCAAGAGAGCTAGACATGGATACACTCTATGAATGCAGATATTATGTGACCTTTGATCCCCACCATACTCTGCATCATCCCGGTGCGATCAGGCAGCGCGACAGCTTCTTAAAAAGAAACTATGATATAGCGATGAATGTGGACGATCCGGATTTTACCTGCGATAAATTTGTCATCTGGTATTCAGACGACAGTCAGCTTCGGGAGATCAGAAAATACACCGATAAGTATTTTGAATGTATAGACCGGGGCGGAACTTTTCGCGAATTTGTACCCATCGGTTACAGCAAGGCCACAGGCATTCAAATGGTTCTGGACCATTACGGGCTTTCTCCGGATAATGCATATGCCTTTGGTGACAGCAACAATGACGAAGCTATGCTTTCCTATGTTGATCACAGCATCGTGATGGGGAATTCCGAGTCGGAAAGTATTTTAAAAAAAGCCACCCTCGTCACCGAAAAGGCAAGCGAGGATGGTCTTGCAAAGGCTCTTTTAAGCCTGGGATTCATTTAATCTGTATTCTTCACTCTGAAAATTGTTCTTTTTCAAGAATTCGATAAATTGCTGCGCAGGTAAAGGCTTTGAGAAATAGAATCCCTGGATGAAATCACATCCCATCTTACGTAAAGCTTCATAGTCTTCCTGCGTCTCAACTCCCTCTATGACAAGCTCCTTTTTAATATCCTTCATCATACGCACCGTATTGTTCATGATGGATTTTCCTGAAGGAGTATTCATATTGTCAACGAGACTCTTGTCGATCTTTACTATCTTAAGCGGGAGCTTTGATACTCTCTGTATATTCGAATATCCCACTCCGTAATCGTCCAATGAGAAGGTGTAACCCTGTTCTGAGAGTGCCTTCAGGTTATCATCCATAACATTTCCGATGTTCTCCGCTGTCTCGGTGATCTCAAGGTTAACCTTGTTAGGGCTGACTTTATACTTATTCCTGAGGGCCGTCAGTTTGTTCGGCAATTCTTTTTCAAGACACTGTGCCACGGAAAGATTGATCTCAATATAGGAAAGTCCCAGTTTTTCCAGTTCATTCTGTGATGCAAATTTATGCACTGCATCCAAAACGAAATCGCCGATGGGCAGGATCAATCCTCTTCTCTCCGCTTCCGGAATAAAGGCCGATGGTGAGATCTGACCGTATCTGTCGTCATTTAAACGGAGCAGCGCTTCAGCGGAAATGAATTTATGATCCCAGATTGAATAGATCGGCTGATAATATACTTCAAAGGCTTCGTTCTTGATGGCCCTTGTCAATATATCATTCATATTGTTGATTATCTGGAATTCTTTTGTCTTGTTGATATCCAACGCATCGATGAATACCTGATCATGGGGCATAAGCTCTGCAAAATGATGTCCCAAGTGAATGATCTCTCTTTGCTTGTTAAGTCCGTCAGGGAACTTGATACAGCAGACCTTGGGATCAAGCTTTGCTCCTGTTCCCTTCAGATCCTGAGTATACTTTTCCACAGCGGAAACCAAAAGAGGTATAGCCTTCTGGGAATCAAAATCATGTTCGTCTATGATCAGATATAAGGAACCGGGATGCTCAAAGAACAGCTCTAAATGTACCTTCTCAAGAGTACCCAATGCTATTGCTTTATCTGCTATAAGTCTGATGTATTTTACATATCTCTCTTCTCCGAGATATGTTCGCACCTCGCGGGCATTTGTAAACTTTATGACCAGGATCTGTACTGCCTGCTTTGTGATCATGATCTTTCGCAAAGTATCCTGATATGCATTCCAGCTCATGAGTCCCACCACGGAGTCTATCACTTCATCCGGTCTGAGTACCACAAGTTCTATCAGCAGAAGCGAAATAGCGGATGCCACAAGTTCTACCAAAAGGTGAGGATTGAAAAGCTGGAACATCACCGCACCATAGGTAAACACATACATGGAAAAAAGCGATAACCACTTGGTAACAGAAAGGAATCGTTTACAGTAGATAAGGTGTGCCAGACCAAAAATAACATAGAGCGAAGCAGTGGCATAGAACACCACCATGTGAGGTCCTCTCTGATAGCCCATATCCTCGGTAATGGTAAAGCAGTTTCCCGTAAAAGGATTAAGTACCAGTGCAACCAAAAATACGGCAAAGGGAATGCTGATCAGCAGAGTATTTGCTTTCTTTCTGAGTACATACCATGTATTTGTGATGGAATAAATAAACAGATAATACAAGAAACCGGTTCCGTTATGGAACAGGAAATAACCGTAAGCAAAGATTTTAGCCAATGGTACACGAATATCTCCAAAAGCGGGATTTCTGATAACAGACTCCATTCCGATATCGCAGACGGTGGCTGTCACCGAAATTAAGAGAACAAGAATAAACAGCCTGCTGGAGCGGCCTTTCGTCATCCTTCTGGCGAAGGTAGAATATAATAGCACCACATATAATGGTAAAGCTATATAATCAAAATATAGTACTGAGTTCATGTTTTCCCTTCACCCATCTTTTTGATAAGTGTATTATAACATACATTATTTTTATAATACTATACATAAATGATGAAATAAAATACATAAATTGTATAAAGGCCTAATGGGGTTAGGGGAATAAAATAAAAACGGATTTCTTCGTTGCTCCGCAACTCCCGAAATCCGTCAAAAAGTATTCGCATATTAAAAATAACAAATTATTTACAAACATGTACTAAACAACGGATTGCTTCGTTGCTACGCAACTTACGCAATCCTACATGTATTCGCATATCGCACATTTGCTCCGCAAATGGCTTTTATGCTCATACATGTGCGGGCATTAAAAAGAGCCGCTTTCATTCCTGCGAGCAGGAAGAAAGCGGCTCTTATAATACCCTTGTTTAGTACATCCCGCCCATGCCGGCGCCTGCGCCTGCGGGCATAGGAGGTTCGGGCTCCTTGATGGTGGATACTACGGATTCGGTAGTAAGGAGTGTGCTTGCTACTGAAGTAGCGTTCTGAAGAGCACTTCTGGTAACCTTTGCGGGATCGAGGATTCCGGCGGCAACCATGTCAACATACTCTTCCTTGAGAGCATCGAAGCCTTCACCTACCTTGGACTCACGTACCTTGTTTACGATAACGCTTCCCTCAAGACCTGCATTTTCAGCGATCTTTGCAAGAGGTGCCTCGAGAGCCTTGAGCACGATCTGTGCACCGGTCTTCTCATCTCCCTCAAGGGAATCTGCAAGAGCAGCAACCTTCTTGGATGCGTGGATATATGCGCTTCCGCCGCCGCTGATGATACCTTCCTCAACAGCTGCTCTGGTAGCTGCGAGAGCATCCTCAAGGCGAAGCTTAGCTTCCTTCATCTCGGTCTCGGTAGCAGCACCTACGCGGATAACAGCAACTCCGCCTGCAAGCTTTGCAAGACGCTCCTGAAGCTTTTCCTTATCAAAGTCTGAAGTGGTCTCTTCGATCTGCTTCTTGATCTGTGCGATACGAGCCTTGATAGCTTCCTTATCGCCCTCGCCGTCCACGATAACGGTATCCTCTTTCTTAACCTTAACGGACTTAGCATGTCCAAGCTGGTCAAGAGTAGCATCCTTAAGCTCTAAGCCGAGATCTGAGCTGATCACGGTACCGCCGGTAAGGATAGCGATATCCTCCAGCATAGCCTTTCTTCTGTCGCCGTATCCGGGAGCCTTTACAGCCACAACATTGAAGGTTCCGCGGAGCTTGTTAACAATGAGAGTAGTGAGAGCCTCACCCTCAACATCCTCTGCGATGATCAGAAGCTTCTTGCCGGACTGAACGATCTGCTCAAGAAGAGGCAGGATCTCCTGAATATTTGAAATCTTTTTATCGGTGATAAGGATAAGAGGATCTTCCAGATTTGCTTCCATCTTATCCATATCGGTTGCCATATATGCGGAAATATATCCACGGTCAAACTGCATACCTTCTACAAGGTCAAGCTCGGTCTGCATGGTCTTGGATTCTTCGATGGTGATGACACCGTCTCCTGAAACCTTCTCCATAGCATCTGCTACAAGCTGTCCGACCTCCTCATCTCCTGCTGAAATAGCAGCTACACGAGCGATATGATTCTTGCCGTCTACAGGCTGGCTCATCTCCTTGATAGCCTCTACTGCACAATCGGTAGCCTTCTTCATACCCTTTCTGAGGATAATGGGATTAGCACCTGCTGCCAGGTTCTTCATACCTGCATTGATCATTGCCTGTGCAAGAACGGTAGCGGTGGTGGTACCGTCTCCGGCTACATCATTTGTCTTTGTAGCTACTTCCTTAACAAGCTGAGCACCCATGTTCTCAAAGCCGTCTGCAAGTTCGATCTCTTTTGCGATGGTAACACCGTCGTTAGTGATAAGGGGTGCCCCGTAGCTCTTGTCCAGAACAACGTTTCTTCCCTTAGGTCCCAGTGTAACACTTACTGTATCGGCAAGCTGATTGACACCTGCCTCCAAAGCTGCACGCGCGTCTGCGCCGTACTTAATTTCCTTTGCCATTTTAGGTCATCTCCTTACTGATTTACTTTATGATCGCCAGAATATCACTCTGCTTAACAATGATAAACTCTTCGTCGTCAAGCTTTACTTCTGTTCCTGAATACTTTGAAAAGATTACCTGGTCGCCAACCTTAACCTGCATAGCAACCTCTTTTCCGTCAACCATTCCTCCGGGGCCTACCGCAATAACTTCAGCCTGCTGAGGTTTCTCTTTATTCTGTCCGGGGAGAACGATACCTGATTTAGTGGTCTCCTCTGCAACGAGCTGCTTCAGAACAACTCTGTCTCCCAAAGGTTCTAACTTCATAATGATGCCTCCTTTAAAAGCTTAATTGATCATTTTGTTAGCACTCATTTAATTCGAGTGCTAATCACTAAAACATAATATAAACCACCCTACTGTTTTTGTAAAGTGGTTTGTGTCTGTTTTATAATTTTTTTATTATTTTCCGATCAGTCATCACTTATGCATAGCGCGCAGACGATCTCACGCATATCGCCCTCAGCCGTGCAGGTGGAAAGTGTGACCAAACGGTCGCCGGTTACATAGGAATACTCCATAGGGATAAGAGAGATATTCTTAATCTCCTCCAACATATCCTGCATTCTTTCAGGTTCCGGCCCGAAGGTCCAGAATACTGTGCTGTTGTCAGGCACTTCTCCGTATGCGATTATCTCATATCGAAAGCACGATGTGCCGGAATATATGCGGAAGTATTTATGCTCATCGTAATAAGCATTGTCCTGAAGATATCTGTGAAGTCTTCCGAACATTGTGGTATCAGCCATATTATGTCCATAAATGATGCTGTGGGGATCCGACATATCTTTGCTTGATTCACAGTCCAAAAAGATCGAGCCGCCCCTTGCATATGTGCCGTCATAGGCCTTATCCAGATACTTTTCGTTATCCTCCGACTGCATGATCGGATAGGATATATCTTCATTTTCAAAATATATCCAGCCGATGATCTCCGGGTATTCCTTCATCAGCCTATCAAGATCGACTCCTGCGATCTCCTTTAACTGCTTGAATGCCTTGCCTGCGACTGCATTCCCGGCGGTGTTCCCAATACTGTTCCCAATACCGTTTCCGGTGGTGTTTCCCGCAGTATTTCCGAAGCAGTTTCCCATACTGCCCAGGATCACAGCATTTATTCCGCCCGCTTTATCATCCGGCAAGGTGCCAAACGGTGTCATAGCACTTTCCGTGTCATTCATATCATAGAGTTCAGCATATTTATCCCTGCTTTTTTTGTTTCCCACAAGGATCGTCACCATAATTATCAGGCCTGCAATGATCAGCACTATTCCAAAAAGAAGCGGCAAAAGCCACTTCTTTTCAGTTTTCACATATTCAATTATCCGACCAAATGTCTTCAGATTAAAATATCTTTTCATTATATGCACGTCAAACTTGTTACTATACTAAAACCCACAGATTATATACATTAAATGTCTAAGCCCGTCCCTGATAGTCTTTAATTTTGAAACTCTCTCATATCTGCAAACTCTAAGGGATACCGGAACCTGCCCGATCTTTTGGTGCCGTCTTTCGGCCTCCGCTATCATCTCAGTGGCAAATTCCATTCCATCCGTATGAAATCTCATTTTCCCGGCAGCTTTCCTTGTCATTCCCCTGAGGCCGCAATGAAAATCCCTCACACCACTTCCGAATCTAAGCCTTCCCAAAAAAGAAAGTACTCTTACCCCGATCCTGTGAGACAACGGCATTGCACCCTCACTCATACCACCTGCAAAACGGTCTCCGATGATCACATCCGCTTTTCCGAAAGCCATCGGATAATACATCTTTGGTATATCTCTGAAATCATAGGTGGTGTCAGCATCGATCAGGATCAGGACATCCCCCCTTGCAGATCTTATTCCCTTTCTGAGAGCCAATCCGTATCCGCGTCTATGCACCATCACCACTCTCGCGCCGGCAGCCTCGGCGATATGCACCGAATCATCCTCCGAACCGTTATCTACCACCAACACTTCACCGGTAACCCCCATTTTGTAAATGATGTCAAGAGCCGATCTGACGCAGGGACCCACGGTTTTTTCTTCATTGAGGCAGGGCATTATAATGCTGATATCATAATTATTCAAACAAATATCCTCGCCTTCAAAACAGATTATCTTCTTTTTCTCTTACGTCTCAAAAAATCCGATGTTTCGAATATGATCAGAAGCACTGCCATCACCGTGGCCATCTGTGCTCTGCAGGTAAAAAACCTGTGCACATATGAATGATTGTGCAGGATCACATATCTGATATAAGGTATCAGGCCTATGACCGCATACAGGATCACTTGATTCTTATCAAAGTCTTTTCGCCTATAGACAAAAGCGATATAAGCGAGTGCCACGCAGATAATTATTGCACCAACGATACCGGGCGCACCATAGCCTACCGGAAACAGGGAAATGATATTTCTTCCGACTGCTCCGAATACCATACCTATCCCGGATACGGACTCACCATGTACCTCGCCCCCCAGGCGCTCTGCTATATGCTCGGTGACATAGGGCAGCGTGTTTTCCTTTAATACAATGGAAGAAATGATCCACTTTGAAACCCAGGTTCCCGCATATCCGATCAGCCAGGCACCGGCGCTAAATACTGCAGCGCGGATCCTCTGCTTTTTCTCTGAGTCAGAAAGCCTGAACATTACAAGCAGCGGAATAGTAAGTGTCAAAGTCTCCGCAGTAAGGAAATCCAAAAAGTTCACCACCATGGCTCCAATGAAGATCACATAAATACAGGCGGTAATCTTTTTTGTGCTGTCTGCTTCGTTCTTTGGACCGGCAGCCATTCTTTTTTTACCGTTCTTTCCGGTCATTATACATGTGACAGCTGCAGTAACCAGAAGCATCACCATAAATACCCAGGTATACTCAAGAGACAGCGGAACAAAGAATATACTGACGGCAGCCAGACCTGTCACAAAGGCGATAGCCAGATCATATACTTTTTTTCTTATAAACAGAAAAAGATTAAGCAGAACAAGTCCTGCCATCAAAATGCCGTCAATTATATAAATCTCTTTCAAGGAAACAAACAGATGCATGAATCTCATAAGCGCTGCGGATCCGTGCCAATATCTGAGGTACTGTCTCATAAACAGGCTTTCTCCCACCGTATCATTTACAGCAGCTTTGAAATTCAGATTCTCATTAATGACATCGGAGGTAAGAAACTCATCCAGCATAGCACTCTTCAGGTGATCTTCACCACCAAGATTCCATGCGATATTTAGTGTGATGGAGTCCGCATACCTGTCGATCATAGAAGGCGTAAGCTTATCCGCCACATAGAAAAACACTTCTTTTTCGCAGACCAGATCGGCTGAACTCTCCATGTTTTTCCGAACAGCATCCTGTGGTATAATGGAAGCTCCATACATGATAGATGTAAAGCCGATCTGGAATAAGAAAAATATTATAATACCAATGATAATATTTATGAATGTTTTTTTCATAAACACTTGATCTCAAGATATCCTACGAGCTTGGAAAAATCATACTCTTCCATGATTCCCTTATTGGGGTCATAGAACTTTCCGTCATAAGCCACAAGGTAATGTCCGAATCTGCCAAGCTTTTCGATCATGAGAGCGCACTTGGGAAGCTTTACCTCCTCGGATTCCGTGGAATAAACAATGATATCCGAGTGTCCGATTCCATAATAGTTCAATGCTGAGATCAGCTTACCCATTGTGGCCTGCCACTCCTGACAGTTCATTACATCACAAACATCCTGAATAGATACTCCTGCGAGCATTGCCACACAGGTCTGTCCACACAGTCCGTCACCATCCTGAACCTGAATATCGATGCCGTCGATCTTTCTGATGGGATTCTCGAAACTGTAAGGGCTCTCTCCGTCCATGGGTGCCAGTGAACCGTGCACATGGAGAAGCATTTCATAAGCATTTCCTTCGTTTAGATCCAGTCCGTCCTTACCTTCAAATGTAAGCTCATATCTCCCCTTTTCAAGCGGATTGAGATCGCAGGGAACTATTTCATTCTCGATAACAAGCTCTGCATTTATCGCGTCTCTTTGCTTGACTACCTCCCAAACATTAAATGGAACATTGGCGGAATACTTTCCGTCCTTTTTCTGAAGCTCTGCTTCAAATAAGTACCTCATACGTTAATACTTTCCTTCCTGTAAAAACTTATAGCATAAATATGTGTAAAATGTTTTTTCCTGATCAAATGACCCTGCTATCCCCCTATGCCCAGGATCAGCGTCGCCACACGGAAATACAAAAGCAGCGACAATGCATCCACAATGGTGGTGATAAAAGGGCTCGCCATTACGGCCGGGTCGAAGCCGATACGCTTTGCTCCAATGGGGAGAAGGCACCCTACCAGCATAGCCACCATAACGGCAAATACAAGTGTGAGACATACCGTAAGTGCAACCAATAGTCCCACTCTGTCAAAGAGCATCAGCTTTGCAAAGTTTGCAACAGCCAGGGATAATCCGCAGAATACTGCTACCCTTATCTCTTTCCAGATCACTCTGGGAATATCTCTGTATTCGATCTCCCCCAGGGACAATCCACGGATAATGGTAACGCTTGCCTGTCCGCCGGCATTTCCGCCGGTATCCATCAGCATTGGGATATATGCGATCAGCGCAGCATAAACGCTGAGTGCATCCTCAAAGGAACTGATTATCGCTCCGGTAAAGGTGGCTGATACCATGAGAAGCAGCAGCCAGGGGATACGCTTTTTGTAGGTATCAAATACCGACGTCTTCATGTACGGCTTGTCCGTAGGCAAAATAGCCGCCATTTTTTCCATATCCTCCGTGGTCTCTTCCTGGAGAATATCCACAACGTCATCGACGGTAATGATACCTACCAGCCTGTTTTCGTTATCAACGACAGGCATGGCGGTAAAGTCGTATTTCTGGAACTGATGTGCAACCTCCTCCTGGTCCATCATGGTGGACAGTGAGATGACATTTTCGTGCATGATGTCGCCGATTATCTCATCGCCTTCCGAGAGAAGCAAATATCTTAAAGCAACGGTTCCTATCAGTTTTCTCTGCATGTCCAGGACATAACAGATATTGATGGTTTCCGAATCGATTCCGACCTTTCTGATCCTCTCAATCGCCTCATCGACGGTAAGATTCTCCTTCAGGTCCACGTACTCCACTGTCATAATGCTGCCGGCAGAAGACTCAGGATACCGAAGAAGATGATTGATATCTCTTCTCGTCTCAGGGCTTGCATTTGCCAGAAGCTTTTTTACGATATTTGCCGGCATCTCCTCCAAGAGATCGGCAGCATCATCGGCCATCAGATTGTCAATGATGTTTGCGGCATCACGTTCTGAAAGCGATGTGATGATAAGTTGCTGGTTGTCTACGTCAAAATAAGAAAATACATCTGCCGCAAGGTCCTTTGGCAGTATGCGGAAAACCTTCAAAAGGTCCTGTTCGTCCAGTTCTTCCAGATCCGCAGCAATATCAGCGTCATTCAGTTCCGAAAGGAGCTGACGAAGCTTAGTATACTGCTTAGTCTCGAGCAGATCACGGATTTCACCGATGATGTTTAACTCTTCCATAGCATTTCTCCTTTATTAAGTTGATCGTATGAGTACCGAAATGCTCGACAGAGTACCCCTGAAGAACATTTCGATACGTACTTCGGGGAACTGATGAATCATTATTTTCTTTTCGTTTCATACGATCACCTCCTTTCGGATAATGCTTTTTAAAGCTGCGTCACTATCTCGCAGGCATCACCAATGGTTATAAGGCAACGTCCTGCGGTGCTCTCCGTCAGCTCTTTTTCTATATCTCCCGCTTCATCTTTACGCACTTTCAAGTGGAAGGTTACGTCCGCAGCATATTCTGTGGAAACCGGGGTGATATCTTTTTGTTCCAGGGCATAGGTTATCTTGCCCACATCATTATAATCGGCAATGATCTCAATCTCAAGTCCTTCGGAAACTTTTCCGAGTCTTGAATTTTCGAGGCCTTCCTTAACGGCCTTTGTATAAGCTCTGACGAGCCCTCCCGTCCCCAGTAAGGTGCCTCCAAAATATCTGGTCACCACAACTGCCGCGTTTGTAACTCCGCTGCCGGATAGTACCTCCAGCATGGGACGCCCCGCTGTCCCCGAGGGTTCTCCATCGTCGGAACAGCGGGTCAATTCTCCTCTTTTGCCGATAATATATGCACTGCAATTATGTCTGGCATCCCAATATTTCTTTTTGATCTCCGCGATAAAGGCGGCTGCCTCTTCCTCGGAGCAGACCGGCTTAAGAGTCGCAATAAACCGGGATTTTTTTTCCTCGTATTCACCCGTACCGCCCTCAAGCAGCACTTTGCGTTCATCTGCCATATCCGGTCTCCGATTTTATCTACTGTACAAAATGCCTTCAACGAGCACTCATCTCCCGCCCGCTATAGCAGGCTTCCCGTAGTGCTCTACTCACCGGCAGCTGCAGCTGCGGCGTTAGCGGCCTCCATCTCCCAGCGCTGGTTCTGTATCACATCCTCATAATAAGGATTAGCAAAGAATTCTTCTGTATGAACACAGTACCTTGAAGTTACGGGCTCGATATAAACATCATTTCCGTTTTCGTCCTGTGTTACCTGAGTGGATCCTTCGATCAAAGCAGGCTCTTCAGGAAGCTGAAGTTCCACAACTCTCTCCACCGCAAAGGGGCAAAGAGGCGTAGCGATACGGTTGCAATATGCGCAAACCACACCGGCGTAATGAAGATTACAGTACACATCCGGAAGATTTCCGTTCTCGTCGGGTGTGAGATTGTTGGGATCAAATGGAAGTGATTCCTTATCAAACTTCTCCGTGTATGCACATCCAAACTGCTGGCAGAGCTCGGTAGCTAAAAGTCCCGACTTGTTGCAGACAGTGAGTTCCACAATGCCTTCAGGTCTTTCAAATGCCTGATTTTCCAGGTTCTCGTGAACCCTTGACATGATAGCCTTCCACATCTTCTTTGAGATATCCTGCTCGCGGTTTGATGAAGCGGTGCTCATCTCAATGGCATTATCATATCCGGTCCAGGTTGCAGCAGAATAATAGGGTGAATATCCTACAAACCAGAAGTCCTTGTTCTTTGAAGATGTACCGGTCTTTCCCGCAAGAGTCATTCCACTGAACGCAGCTGCCGTACCGGTACCTCTGGTCATAACTTCTCTCATGGCATCCGTCATAAGATAAGCTGTTGTTTCCTTAAATACTCTGGTCTCCTCCGGAACGGTATTGTCCAGGATCATATTTCCGTCCGCATCGGTTACCTTTGTATATAATCTCGGCTTAATGTACACACCGCCGTTTGCAAGTGCTGAGTATCCGGCATTCAGTTCGTAAGGAGAAACACCGTAAGTAAGTCCGCCCAGAGCAAGTGTCTGGTTTACATCCGAATAAATCTGATTACCGATGACCACTCCGTCCGTGATCGAAGTAAATCCAAGTTTGGAGCAATAATCATATCCCAGCTGAGGGCCGACTACGGTCAGGTTCTTTACTGCGATGATATTAAGTGACTGGATGATACCGGTTCTGATCGAGCAGACCGTTCCGTAATTTCCGTATCCTGAATACCAGTTCTTTACCGCACGGCCTCCGGTATAGTTGAAGGGAAGGTCCGTATAGGTAGAAGCCAGTGTCTTCTTTCCGGCGTCTATAGCGGGTGCAAAGGATCCCAGCACCTTAAAGGTGGAACCGGGTGAACGAAGAGCACCTGTTGCACGGTTCAAGGTACGGCGACCTTCCTTTGGTCCTCTGCCTCCCACCATGGCAACCACATCGCCTGTATGGGGATTCTCTATTACCATGGCAACCTGAGGCTGAGGGGTGATGGAAATGGCCTCTTTATAATTGTCGTCAGTTTCCTTTACATGGAGTTTTTCAAACATTGCTCCCCTGTAAAGATCTATAGCGTCATAAGCAGCTTCCTGGTCGGCAAAGATAAGGTTAAAGCCTGTCTGACCCTGTTCTTCCTTGAACCATTTGGTCATCATTTCCTTACTGTAATTGTGCTGCTCATTGTTATTGTCGGTAATGGTAAGTGCGTAGTTTAAGTACCAGTGAACCTCGCTTGAATAGTTGTCGGGATTCTGGAACTCTTCATTCATGATCTTCTGGATAGCAGGATCCATAGTGGTATAAATTCGAAGTCCGCCACTGTTGAGCATACGTTCTGCTTCTTTTTTGTCAATTCCGGAAGCAACCAGATCGTCCCTTACCGCCTCATATACAGAGTCTGAAAAATATGAAGAAACCCCCGCATCCGTCTCCAGAAGCTGTGTATTGTGATATCCGATCCTCTTATATACATCCTCGGTATCCGCCTTGGCTTCATCATAGGTAGCCTGGTCGATTTTTCCGATCTCCAGCATACGATCAAGAACCCTTCCACGTCTTTCCGCATTTTTCTCGGGTTTGGTAATGGGATTATACTTTGTGGGATTCTGTGTAACTATGGCTATGACCAGCGCTTCCGAGAGATTCAGGTCAACTGCTGATTTTCCGAAATATCTCTGCGATGCGGACTCGATGCCCAGTGTGTTCTGGCCGCAGTTTACCGCATTCATGTATCTCAAAAGCACGTCGTCTTTTGTTGTATTCTTCGTAACCTCGATGGCAAGATACTGCTCCTGGATCTTACGCTTGATCTTACGCACCATGTTGTCGCCCTCTTCCATCCAGTCCGTGAAGATGGTGTTTTTCAGAAGCTGCTGCGTGATGGTACTCGCACCCTGGGTCTCTTCTCCGCCGGACTTAATAAATTGATATCCGGCACGTATGATACTCTTAAAGTCGATTCCGTTATGCTCGTAGAAACGCTCATCCTCGGCGCACACAAAGGCAAGCTTTGCTTCGTCGCTGATCTCATCCCAGTCAACCTCTATTCGGTTGGAGTTCATGCTGACATACTGATCGATCTCATTCCCGGCCGCATCATAAACGATGGATGCCTGACCGGTAGCCATCATACTGCTGATCTTAATGGGCGGTGTGTTCGCAAGCACGCTTTTGAACAGACCGATTCCTCCTGCCACGCCGCAGACTATAGCAAATGCCACGGCCCCGATAGCCAATTTGAGAATAAGCTGGCTTATCTTACGGCTGAACTTGCTGCCGTAAGCATTAATCTCCTTATTCTTGTTTTTTATTCCTCTTTTTCCAAAATTCATAATCCGCCTCAGTCCATGCCTAATTAACTTTCTCGCATAGATAATTAGATTATACCAAAAAAATCTTTATATGAAAAGCACCAACTTTCTATTGCACGGGCGGGATATTAAGTGGTAAAATGCATTACATGCAGACATTATATACACAATTAAAAGTAAATAACGAATATGAGCTTTGCGAAGTACCCGACGAGGACAGCAAGGCAGCGATTGAAAAGGAACTGCTGGCACATAGGATTTCTTATTTTTTAAAGTTCCCGAAGCAATCTATTTTTTCGCGTAAGAGAGTTTTATGCACGATATGTGTTAACGAGTCGGCAATAGAGGAGGCCGAGGCAATCATAACCCAGCTTTGCGAGGAAATGGGCTTTCAGGTTCGCTTCCTTATCAAGCACTCTTCTGCCGGGGACGATCTTTTCTGATGAAATAATTCCACAATAAAAAAATTCAGCCGCAAGGAGTTTTCCTTGCGGCTTTTACTTTTAGTACTTAAAACGTCTCATTACGGCCTTTTAAATCTTTTAATTATCTTATCCCGGTGCTGCTCAAATCAGAAAACAAAAATCACCTTAAAACTGCTATAGACCCCGAGGGTAAAGTCAGTTTTCCCTCTTCCAATATTACTGTTTCCTCCGGATCAACCGTTAAAAATCCATACAATTCCATAGATGATGCATCTGCAGGAACAGTACCACCTGATCCTCCGTTCCTGGTCACATCGGTGGCAGAAGCGTTTGAAAGATCTATGGTAACAGGTTCCTTTGATGTGTTGTATACCACTGCGATAACGCTGTCATTCCAGGCTTTGTAGATTACCGCGGTATCACCATCGGTTAGTTCATCAACTACGGTAATATACCCTCTGGCCAGCTCGGGATTTTCGTTTCTTAAACGAACTGCTCTTCTGTAATAGTTCAGGATGGATTCTTCATCGGAAAGCTGCTCGGAAACACCTTCAAAAGCGGAGGTAATGCCTGAATCAGCATCCGTAGGTTTGCGAGTTGTTCCCTCTGCCTCTGTAGATGATGACCAGATCATTGGAAGCCTCTTGTTTTCGTCCTTCTGCCCTTTTGAGCACATTCCGATCTCTTCGCCATAATATACAAAGGGAGATCCGCTGCAGGTCATCAACAGGCCGGCAGCTCTTTTTATAGCATCCGGATTGTTATTAAGAGCATTGGCCACTCTTGGCATATCGTGATTGGTGAGGAAGGGTGCATCTATATAGTCAGGATTTGAACTGCTGAAATCCTCCTGATATTTCACCATCTGTTCCACCAGTTTTTCGGCGCTGTATTTTCCGTTTCCGCCTTTTATAAGCTTACCTTCCGCCTGGGCAATGTCGAAGTTGAACATACTGGGTGTGTTACTTTCATAATAGTCTGCGATAGTCGCCTCGTTTGACCACACTTCGCTCACCATATAAAAGTCCGGATTTTTGGAAAGGCAATGTTCATACAGTCGCTCAAGCACACTTATATTGAACTCATTTTGATTTTCCTCGTAGTGAAGGGGAGCATCCATTCTGAATCCGTCCACACCGTGGGAGATCCAGAAGTCGCTCATATCTTCTATCTCCTTCCACAGTGCCTCATTGGACAAGTCAAGATCCGGCATCTGGTCCCAGAATGATCCCTCATAATACCAATCGGTTGTACCCACCCGGTACCATGTATTGTTCACATGCTCCTTCTTAAAATGATAGTAAGCAACATAAGGGCATTCGTTAACATCAGGCTCCTGATCGTCTTCCAGGGTTTTCAAGTATTTGCAGGCAGTCTTGAACCACTCGTGCTGTGAAGAAGTGTGGTTAATGGCCACATCTATGATAACCTTGATTCCCTTTTCATGAGCCTTTTCTATAAGCTCATCAAAGTCATCTATGTTTCCGTATTTTTCATCAACGGCTTTATAGTCCTTCGCATCATATTTATGATATGTGGGTGAGGGAAAGATCGGCATGAGCCATATCCCGTTAAATCCCATATCCGCAATATAATCCAGCTTTTCCGTAACGCCCTTCAGATCCCCTATTCCGTTTCCGTCCGTGTCATAAAAGGAATACACGAAGATCTCGTAATATGTTCTGTAATTATCGTCAGGCACATTTAATTCCTGCTGCCCAATGTGTATCGTCCCCGAAGCACCTGTATTTTCATCGGAATCCGCCACGTTCACGTTTGTACCCTGAACCTGTGAAGCAGTTTCCGTGTTCTGCCCCTGGGTAGGTGCTGCGCCGCATCCCGATAAGATCATAGAAGCCGTAAGGGCTGAAGCTGCTATTTTGGTAATAGTCTTTTTTCTCATGATGTGCCTTTCTTATTATGCCGTTTATATTACTCAGTTTTATGGAAAACGTTTTTTATCTTTATTTAAACATAAGGGCGGATGTGCTTCCGCCCTTATACTGTTAATTATATTTTTTTGCTTATCCCTTTACAGCGCCGCCGGTGACTCCTTCTACATAGTATCTCTGGAGGCACATGAACAGGATCGTAACGGGGATGGCTACCAGCACGCCGCCGGCGCAGAACCTGGTGAAGTAACCCTGATAGTCTCCGGTGTTCATCCATCTGTACATAGCAACCGCAACGTTATAGCTTGTGTCATGGCCAAAGGCGATATATGATGCAAAAATGTAATCACACCAAGGTGCCATGAAAGCAACCAGCGCGGTATAGATGATGATGGGCTTTGACATAGGGATGATCATAGTCAGGAAAACTCTTGCCCTTGATGCTCCGTCGATACGTGCTGCTTCATCCAGTGCTTTCGGTATGGTGTCAAAATATCCCTTACATACATAATAACCCATACCCGAACTTGCGCAGGAAACCAGTATCAATCCGGGGATTGCACCGGCCTGAGTAAGCCCCATCTGCTTTAACAGGAAGTAAAGACAGATCATGGTCAGGAATCCGGGGAACATTCCCAGAACCAGCCAAAAACGCATCAGGAATTCTCTGCCCTTAAACCTCATTCTTGAAAGTGCATAGCTTACGCACAGAATGATTATAGTCTGAATGATCGCTACGAATATGGAAATGATTATGGTGTTAAGATACCACTGCTTATAGTTTGTAGCATCAGACAATATAAACTTATAATTATCCAACGAGAAATGCTTCGGTATCAGGTAATTAACCATTCCGCCGTATTCTACCGCTCCGTCGTATGAACGGAAGCTGTTTAAAAGTACACCCACAAAGGGGAACAGCCAAATAAGGCTTATAAGCACCAGCAATACATAAGAAAGTGCATTTCCTATCGCTCTGTTTCTTTTCATAGATGTTTGTCTAGCCATTACTGGAATCCCTCCTCGTCTTTAACTGAAGGAAGCATCTGGTAAACAACCAGTGCTATTACAGCAGTTACAATGAAGATCATAATACCGATAACGGCAGCCATCTTGTAGTCGGTGTCGTTGATGGTCATCTTGTAGAGCCATGTAACCAGGAGGTCTGTCTTTCCGGCACCACCCACCATGGTTCCGCTCTTGGGAGCTCCTCCCGTCAGCAGGTAGATAACGTTGAAGTTGTTCAGGTTTCCTATAAACTGTGTCAGCAGGAAAGGTCCTGTTACAAACAGCATATAAGGAAGTGTGATGCTCTTGAACATCTGCCAGGGGCTTGCTCCGTCGATCCTTGCACTCTCATACAGATCCTCGGGGATGTTCATCAAAAGTCCGGTGGCGATGAGCATCAAATAAGGAATACCGATCCAGATATTGATCACGATGATCATTACCTTTGCCAGGAAAGGATTTGTCCAGAAGGGAATGGCCGTCTCGATGATACCAAGTTTCATCAGCCATCCGTTGATAAGTCCGCTGGATGAAAACAGTTTTGCTACATAAAGCAGGGATACGAACTGGGGAACCGCAATTGTCATTACCAAAATGGTTCTCCATACCTTCTTGAACTTAATGCCCTTGCGGTTAATAAGCATCGCAACGGCTATTCCAAGGAAATAATCAATAAATGTTGCGAAAAGGGACCATGCAAGTGTCCATCCAAGAACCTGAAGGAAGGTTCCTCCGAAGCCTGTGCTGGCAAAACTGAAGAGCTTTTTAAAGTTATCAAATCCCACCCATGTGAAAAGCTTTGCAGGGGCCTGATGTGTCGCATCATAGTTTGTGAATGCAACGCAGATCATGAACAGAATGGGAAGTACGGTAAATACGAATATTCCAACTACCGGAAGTGCAAGAAGTGTCTTATCGAAATTGGAATCGAAAAGTGAATGCCAATCCGCTTTGTTTCCGGGAAGTTTCTTTCCCTTTTTAAGAGTTTCTTCCTGGTTCTTGTTATCCCTAAGGTTCAGTCTCCACATAAAGATAAGGGCGATGATCGCCATAATGGTAAGGATCCCGAACAAAAGGATCAGGAATGAATTATCTCCGTATACGGTGACACGTCCAACCTTTCCGGTTTCAACAGTACCGAGGGTAGTGAATTTGGAAAGATAATTCCATCCGAACTTTATGATATAAAACAGGAGTCCGGCTTCCACGGCGAGATACATAAGTCCTCTCAGGAACTGTCCTCTCAGCAGTTGTCCGAATCCCATAATGATAAACGAGATTTTTGTCTTCCAGTCTCCCTTTGCAAAGGTTACTCCGATATCGACTATGTCGCTTCCGAGTGCTTTAAAGAAAGCTGCGATGGGATTTGCCTTCGCCTTACGGCTTCCTTCTTTTGCCATGTTTTTTTCCTCCGTTTACCTTCGTATGCGTTTTCAAGCATTCATTTACTAAATATTCATCCGCCCGAGGGCGCTTCTCTTACCGCCGCCAAAGCCGACTTTTTAAAACTTTAGTGGCCGTAACAGAATCCGGCAGGCCTATTTACCTGCCGGATGAATTTTTGTATTTGAAAAAGCTTAAGCTTTTCCGATGTGAGTCTGATTACTTTGCGTAAGACTCAAGGTCTGCCTGGAAGGTAGCAAGTGCTTCCTTAAGAGTTGCATCGTCTGCAGTCTTGAATGCATCCTGAACATCACCTGCAAGTGCCTCTGCACGGCTCCAGTAATCTCCGGGATACTGACCCTGAGGAATGGTGAATGCAAGCTGCTCAGCAAGTGCTGAAAGAGCTTCATCTGCCTTTACAGCGTCAGAATTCTGTGCGTTGATGTTTGAAGGGCCCCAGCCTACTTCGTTGTATCTTGCAAGCTGAACGTCCTCGCTGGTGAGGTAAAGTGCAAGTGCATCGCAGCAAGCAAGCTTTGCTTCATCAGTCTGAGGCTTAACGCCAAGGAGCTTGAATCCGCCGAATCCGCTCATCTGATAGGTGTTTCCGTCAGAACCGGTGAAGGTAGGAAGCTTAGCGCAAGCGTAATTGTCGCCAAGGAAATCCTTAACGGTAGCTGCGTCCCAGGTTCCGTCTACGATAGCTGCGTAATCAACTGCGGTACCTGCACCTGATCCGGGCTGGAATGCAGATGAAGAAGCGAGCTCGATCATTTCCTTAAGAGCTACAAGACCCTTATCGGAATCGTAGTCAACGTTTGCTGCTGTGAAGTTTCCGGAATCGTCACTGTCATAAGTCATATGGCATCCTGTTCCGAAGAAGAATGCTACCTGATACCATCCGGTAAGATCCATGTAGAAGTTCTTTCCTGCTGCTTCGCAATCAGCGATGATGCCT
>CACXGM010000038.1 GCA_902767075.1 uncultured Lachnospiraceae bacterium | reverse complement strand
TAATTAAGGGATTTTTGGAGAAAAGATATGAGTGTGATTGAGATAAAGAATCTTGTCAAAAGATTTGAGGTTGAGAATAATACGGTTGTCGCTCTGGACAATATCAATCTTTCCATAGAAAAAGGTGAGATATTCGGAATAATAGGAATGTCGGGAGCCGGAAAAAGTACTCTGGTCAGATCTATAAACTTTCTGGAGAAGCCGACGGAAGGCAGCGTAAAAATAGACGGCGTGGATCTTTCTGAACTTCAGGGCAGGGAGCTCAGAAAGATGCGTGCGCAGATAGGGATGATCTTTCAAGGATTTAACCTTTTGGAGCAGAGAAATGTGTTGGGGAATGTCTGTTTTCCCCTGGAATTGGCAGGAGTCAGAAGAAGTGAAGCTAAGGAGAGGGCAAGAGAGCTTCTTAAGATCGTAAAGCTTGAGGACAAGGAAAAGGCGTACCCATCACAGCTGTCGGGAGGCCAAAAGCAGAGAGTTGCCATAGCCAGAGCTCTGGCTACAAACCCACGGATACTTCTCTGTGATGAGGCTACCAGCGCACTTGATCCGCAGACGACTACAGCCATACTGAACCTTTTGAAGGAAATAAATGAAAGGTTGGGTATCACTATTGTCATTATCACCCATCAGATGTCAGTGGTCACGGAAGTGTGTCATAAGGTGGCCATCATAGACAACGGAAAGCTGGTGGAATCGGGCAGTGTAGAGGAGATATTTGCTTCTCCAAAGTCGGATGCAGCAAAGGAACTGATCTTAGGAAAGGATATACGTTACACACCGGTGGAAAAACTGGAGACCGACAAGGCAGTCAGGATAGTTTTCACAGAGAATTCCGCGTACGAACCGGTGCTTGCAAATGTAATACTGAAGACAGGAAATCCCGTTAACATATTGAAGGCCGACACCAAAAATATTAACGGAAAGGCCGTCGGAGAAATGATCCTGGGACTTCCTGAGGAGGAAGATACGAGGACCGAGATCATTGAATACCTGAAAGAAGTGGGACTTATAGTAACGGAGGTGTCTGAAAATGAATACACAAGTGCTTAATATGCTGCTGGTCGGAATAAAGGACACCCTGTATATGACGCTGGGATCCGTGATAATCGGTTATATTCTGGGACTGCCTCTTGGTGTAGTTCTGTATACGACAGGAAAAACCGGTCTCAGACCAAATGTATTTGTGTACAGGATAGGGGATTTTATATGCAATATTATCAGAAGTATTCCTTTTTTGATCCTTCTCATATTGCTTATTCCCTTTACCAGGTTTATTGTGGGAAAGAGCTACGGATCCACGGCGACGATCGTTCCTCTTGTTATCTGCTCTGCCCCTTATATAGCAAGGGTAGTTGAGGCTTCTTTAAACGAGGTTGATACCGGAGTGATAGAAGCGGCGAGGGCAATGGGTGCAAGTAATCTGCAGATCATTTTTAAAGTGCTCCTAGTGGAGGCAAGAACTTCCCTTATTGCCGGCTTTACCATCACAACAGGTATTCTGCTGGGATACTCCGCAATGTCCGGAACCGTAGGAGGCGGAGGACTGGGAGATATTGCCGTGAGATACGGATACTACAGATGGCAGACAGACATAATGATCGTTACCGTTGTTTTGCTCATAGTCATTTTCCAGATAATACAGATGGTCGGAACAAAGGTTGCTACATCGCTGGATCATAGAAAACATAAAGGAAAATAATATGAACGCAGAAGTTTTGATATCATATTTTCCACTGTACGGGGAGGCCTTCTGGCTGACCGTAAGGATAGGACTTATCGGAATAGGGCTTGCTTTTGTCATAGGGATCGTTACGGCTTTTTTTTCATACTTTAAAGTTCCGTTCTTTTCACAATTATCAAAGGTTTATATAGAACTGTTCAGGAACACTCCTCTTTTGGTACAGTTGTTTTTCATATACTTTGGCTTGCCGAAGATAGGTATCCGGATTTCTGCGGAAGTGTGCGGAGTCGTGGGACTGGGCCTTCTGGGGGGAAGCTATATGGCAGAGGGGTTTAGGAGCGGTCTTGAGGCGGTACCGAAATCCCAGACAGAAAGTGCTTTAGCTCTTGGCATGACAAGGGGCCAAATGTTTTTTAACGTTATTTTTCCGGAAGCATTTTCTTTGAGTGTGCCTGCCATTGTTGCAAATATAATATTTTTGCTGAAAGAAACCAGTGTGTTTTCTGCCATCAGTCTTATGGATCTGATGTTTACGGCAAAGGATCTTATAGGACTGTATTACAATACCACCGAAGCTTTGTTTTTGCTCGTTCTTTTCTATATGGTCATGTTGCTTCCCGTTTCTATACTGGGAAATGTGATAGAAAAGAAGGTGCGGTTCAAGATGTTCGGAGCGTAGTGTTTTAAACTGACATTGGAGTAAATGTATGGGATTTGAAGTTTTATTTAAGGGCAGCAATATGCTCAGGCTTTTGTCCGGAATGCTGGTGGCCCTCAGGATCAGCCTGATATCAGTCCTTATAAGCATAGTTTTTGGTGTGGCGCTTGGAAGCCTTATGAGCCTAAAAAAACCGGCCATTACGGTTGCAAGCAAAATATATCTGGAGTTTATCAGAATAATGCCACAGATGGTATTGCTTTTTCTGGTTTATTTCGGAACCACAAAGGCTTTGGGTATCAATATGTCGGCAGAGACGGCATCAATTATCGTTTTCTCCTTATGGGGGACTGCTGAGATGTCGGATCTGGTGAGAGGGGCTTTAGGAGGCATACCGGCGATACAGTACGAGAGCAGCTACTCTCTTGGAATGACTACTTTTCAGACATACGTATATGTCATCATTCCTCAGATAATACGTAGAATGCTGCCGCTATCCATTAATCTGATAACAAGAATGATAAAAACCACAAGCCTTGTGATGATGATCGGCATAGTTGAAGTGTTGAAGGTCGGACAGCAGATCATAGAGGCGAACAGAAAAAGTTCACCGAATGCTGCATTTGGCGTATATGCCACGGTTTTTTTATTGTATTTTGTGGTATGCTATGTAATAAGCATGTTTTCGAAACATCTTGAGAAGAAATGGAAAAACTAAAGGATGGAAGAGATTCTTAATATATCTAATCTTACAAAAAGATATGATGACCTGGTGGTGCTGGATCATGTGAATCTTAGTGTGAAAAAGGGCGAGGTCATCGTGCTCGTGGGAACCTCAGGCTGTGGAAAGAGTACCTTTTTACGCTGCATTAATGCACTGGAAAAGATTCAGGAGGGAAAGGTATCCCTTGACGGTGAGGTTATAAATCCTGCCGGAGGTAAGCTGAACACAGTGAGGGAAAGGATCGGAATGGTATTTCAAAGCTATGATCTGTTCCCCCATAAAACAGTGCTTCAAAACATGATATTGGCTCCGGTAAAGGTTAAAAAGATCAATAAAAAAGAAGCCGAAAAAGAAGCCTTGGCTCTTCTTGACAGAGTGGGCCTTTTGTCAAAAAAAGACAGCTATCCCCATCAGCTTTCAGGAGGGCAGAAACAGAGGGTGGCCATAGTAAGAGCACTTATGATGCATCCGGAGGTTTTGCTTTTGGATGAGATAACGGCAGCTCTTGATCCGGAGATGGTGAGGGAAGTACTGGATGTTGTAATATCTCTTGCAAGGGAGGGACGTACCATGATAATCGTCACTCACGAACTTACATTTGCAAGAGCGGTAGCAGACAGAATGATCTTTATAGACGGCGGGAAGATTGTGGAGGAAGGTTCTCCTGAGGAATTTTTCAATCATCCCAAAACAGATCGCCTGAAGAAATTTCTGGATTCGTTTTCATATGATTAAGGCGTATAAATCAAACTCCGGAAAGGTGGGGTAGACATGGAAGGAAATAAAAAAATGACCCACTGACTCCGTCCCCGGGGGTCATAAAATCCTACGACAGGAGCAGGATGATTACTATAAACAGTTTACTGCGGAATTTGAAAAAATAGCAGGCGATTAAGCCTGCTATTTTTGTATCATTTATTCTGCTTTTTTAAATGTTGATGCAAACACGCCTGCAGCGATCAGGGCGTAGCAGGTGTAAATGAAAACATAACTGTAATTAACGATCACGTATATGAAGGGACCACGCATGTGCATTATACCTATATACATAGGTGTTCCGCCAATACCGGGACGGAACATGGTGGCAATAAATGAGTAAAGTATCAGGAATGCAAACAGACCAAGTGACACCGCAGACATGATCCTTTTTGCTTTTACTGTGGTAAAAATGCCTGCAAAGAATGTTCCGCACACTATGCATGTAAAAAGAAACATAGGAATGTGAAGAGTGTTCTGGGCCATTGGCAGGAACATAAGATGAAACGGAAAATACACATTTACAAGGAACGTCGACAGGAACAAAACAAGGCTAACTGCGGCGGGGATCTGGGTTACCCGTAACAGGATGCAGGATATCAGAAGCAGTATGCTCGCAGCAAACAGACTTATATATCCGCTATGCCCCATTAATCTGAAATTAAAAATATCCATCATGTTTAGACGATATACTACGGAATGGCCCATTACGGATACGACCCCGAGAATTGCGATCAGTATTGAAGCTATCATAAAGCCGGGAGCGATCTTGGCGGATACTTGTTTTGCCGGGGTGGTAGACCGGGGCGGATAAACGGGCGCCTGCTGGGGCGTAGCATATACGGGAGTTCCGTTAGCGGGAGGAACCTGATATGCGGGAGCGGGAGCGGGTGCGGGCTGGGGGGGAATCGGTGGTGCTTGATAAAACGGAGCCGGTGCAGGCTGGGGCGCGGGCTGAGGTGCCGGCTGAGGAGCAGGCTGCTCAGGAGGTACAATGCTTGAAACCTGAGCACCGCATTTGATGCAGAATTTTGAGCCGTCTTTTA